>CAXTDG010000031.1:10011-15969 GCA_964242675.1 uncultured Chitinophagaceae bacterium | reverse complement strand
AATGCAGCTAAAAAGGCTTTCATCATGAACCGTATCGGCGACCTTGGTGTGTTGTTGGCCGTGTTCTGGATGTTGCAAAAATTTGGTAGCGCTACGTTTGCCGGCGATGCTGGCGTATTAGCTCAAGCCGCTAAACTTTCTATCAACGACCCGGCTTTAATAGGAATTACTTTATTATTATTTGTAGGCGCAACTGGTAAAAGCGCTCAGATTCCTTTATACACCTGGTTGCCAGATGCCATGGCCGGTCCTACCCCAGTGTCAGCCTTGATACATGCAGCTACCATGGTAACCGCTGGTATTTACATGATTGCTCGCAGTAATATCATGTTCTCACTGGCGCATACTACGTTACAGGTAATTTCTATCATTGGTCTGGCTACTGCCCTGCTTGCCGCAACTATTGCCATCAAACAAAACGATATTAAAAAAGTGCTGGCTTACTCAACGGTTAGCCAGTTAGGATTTATGTTCCTAGCATTAGGAACGGGCAACTATGTAGCTGCTGTTTTCCATGTAATGACGCATGCCTTTTTCAAAGCCTTGATGTTCCTCGGAGCAGGTTCTGTAATTCATGGTATGCACCACGAGCAGGACATTCGCAACATGGGTGGATTGAAAAAATATATGCCCATTACTCATATCACTTTCCTAATTGGTTGCTTGGCTATTTCTGGTATTCCCCCGTTTAGCGGCTTCTTCTCTAAAGATTCTATTTTGCTCGGCGCTTTTGAAAACAATGCGGTGCTGTATGTTATTGCAGTCATTACCGCCATGCTGACTGCTTTTTATATGTTCCGCTTATACTTCATTACGTTTCAAGGAGAATATCGGGGCAGTCATGCAGAAAATAAACATGGCCATCATGATGCACATACGCCGCATGAAAGTCCAAAAGCAATTACTATTCCACTGATTATTCTGGCTATTTTAAGTTTGATTGGTGGCTTTGTCGGCATACCTGCCGTATTGGGCGGCCACGATGAAATTGCAGAATTCCTCTCTCCTATTATCGCCCCACATGGCGAAGCAACGGTTAGTCATTCAACAGAAATTACTTTAATGGCTGTGGCAACTGTACTCGCATTGGTAACAATTGGCATTGCTTACAGCATGTACAAAAGCTATCAACCTAAAGCGGAAGAAGAAACTGGATTGGGCAAAGTGCTAGCCAATAAATGGTATGTTGACGAACTGTATGATAAGGTGATAGTGAAGCCTGTCAAATCGTTCGGTAGCTTTTTAAACAAAGTGGTTGAACGCAGCGGTATTGACCGACTGGTAAATGGTGTTGGTCGGGGTATTCAATATAGCAGCCGACAAATGCGACATCTGCAAAGCGGTATCGTTGGCAATTATGTATTGATAATGGTGGTCGTCATCATCGTTTTGTTCTTAATTGGCTTCCGCTACAGCCTCGATTTAGCATCTATTAAAAACCTCTTTGGCAGCAAATAATCATGATTCTACTTTCCCTTATATTCATTCCGCTGATTGCAGGCCTGGTTACGTTTTTTCTAAAAAATGAAGCGGCTGCAAAAGGATTTTCGTTACTGGCTGCTTTTGCGACGCTGGCCGCTGCGCTATATGCTATTTACCTACCAACAGCTTCTCCATCGCTTACTTACAACCACGATTGGTTGACTACTTTAAACAGTAGCTTTTCTCTAGGAACGGATGGCATGGCAAAAGTGCTTGTGCTATTAACAGCGGTTGGTTTTCCCATCATCTTTATTGCGACTTGGAAAAATGAATACAAAGATATTGCACAGTTTTATGCACTGATGCTGCTTACCCAGGCAGGCATGACCGGCGTTTTCCTGGCGACGGATTGTTTAGTATTCTACTTCTTCTGGGAACTGGCCCTAATACCTGCCTACTTCCTGGTAGGCAAATGGGGCGGCGACAAACGCATTCAGGCAGGCTTCAAATTTTTTGTGTACACGTTTGTGGGGTCGCTCATTATGCTTATAGGTATCATTTACGTGTACTACAAAACGCCTGACCAAAGCTTTGCGTGGAGCAGTTTTGTAAAGGCTAACCTTACCCCAGCGGAGCAACCTTATTTGTTCTGGTTTTTCTTTATTGCCTTCGCTATCAAGATGCCGATTTTCCCTTTTCATACCTGGCAGCCGGATGCATACGAGCAATCGCCTACTGCTACAACTATGGTACTGAGCGGCATTATGGTGAAGATGGGTTTATTTGCAGTGGCTCGCTGGCTGCTACCAGTTTTCCCAGCCATGGCGGCTAACATGAGTCATTTTATTATCTGGCTTTCGGTTATCGGCATGCTGTACGCTTCGCTAATAGCCATGCGACAAAACGAAATCAAGCGGATGATTGCCTATTCATCTATCGCACACATCGGGCTGATTTGTGCAGCGCTGTTTGCCAATAATGCATCTGCTTCACAAGGTTTGGTGATTCAGCTTTTTAGCCACGGTGTAAACGTGATTGGACTGTGGATTGTAGCCAACGCCATTCAACAGCAATACGGTACCACCAATATGAAAGAGTTGGGTGGATTGGCGCAAAAATCTCCGGGCCTCACCATCTTGTTTGTAATTATGGCCTTGGCAAATATTGCCCTGCCATTGACGAATGCATTTGTGGGTGAATTCCTAATGTTTAATGGCTTGTTTCAATATAGCCCGGCAATAGCTGCAGTAGCAGGTGTTAGTGTTATCCTTTCAGCGGTTTATACTTTACGGATGATTCAAAAAGTATTCCTCGGAGAAGCGGCATCGGGTATGGCAGAATCAAAAATGCCGGTTGGTTTTACTGTTGCTATGAGCCTGATTGTGGTGATGATTTTTGTAGCTGGCGTGTACCCTAAACCAATGTTTGAGTTAGGTGCGCAGGCAATGGGCTGGATTGGAATGAAATAAGAATTGGAAGAAAAAACGACTTACAAACGGACCTATGAACCTTATCATTTTTGCAGCATTAGCGGGGGTAGTGATGATGCTGGGCGGACTAATCGTAAAAGGCAAGCAGCAGGTGAGCTGGATGGCTGGCATCCTGATGGGCGTGCTGCTGATACTGAATACACTGGAACTGAATGGCATACAGGTATTTCATTTTTCACTGCATGGCATGCTGGCAACCGACCGATTTGGTTTATTAATCAATGAAATTTTGCTGGCAGCAGGTTGTATTTATTTGTTGCTTCAAAGCCGGGATATTGAAAATGTAGGCGACGATGTAGCGGAATATTATGCACTTATCTTCTTCGTGTTTTGCGGTATCGGTATTTCTACCTCCTATCAAACATTACTGATGTTATTCCTGGGTATTGAAATCATTTCCATACCACTTTATATTCTTACGGGCAGTGCCAAAAGCAATTTAAAAAGTAACGAAGCGGCGCTAAAATACTTTTTAATGGGTTCATTCAGCACAGGCTTGATGCTGATGGGTATTGCCTTGATTTATGGTGCAACCGGTTCCTTCCAAGTGGGTAGTATCGCTGCTCTGTCCGCAACTGACCCAGCTACTGGTTTTGCTACAGCAGGCCAAACAGATATTTATCGGGCAATGGCCGGGTTGATTTTATTGTTGGTAAGTATGTCTTTTAAAGTATCGGCAGCACCTTTCCATTTCTGGACGCCGGATGTGTATGATGGAGCGCCAACACCGTTTACTTCATTCATGGCTACCATTGTGAAGTCGGCCGCATTTGTGGCTTTTATCAAAGTATTTTCCGGTGGCAATTCTGCAGTTCTTGGTCGCTGGCAAGTACTCATTGCTATACTAATCACCTGTACGTTATTAATTGGAAATATTACTGCTGTGTTTCAGCAAAGTGTAAAACGAATGCTGGCTTATAGTTCGATTGCACAAGCTGGTTTTATGTTGTTTGCACTATTTTCATTTACAACAATGAGCCGGGAAGCCATGGTTTTGTACGCTGCTGCTTATTGCATTGCTACCATCGGCATTTTTGCGATTCTAAATCGGCTGGATGATTACACCTACGATGGCTTTAATGGTTTCGCTAAAAAAGAGCCATTGCTGGCTGCACTCAATACCATCTTCTTTTTATCACTGGCAGGTATTCCATTGACTGCAGGCTTCTTTGGTAAATACTTTATGATAGCATCTGCATTGCATGATAGTGGCAAGTTTCTCTGGATGTTCATCATTGCCATGATTTGTGCCGCTATATCTGTGTATTATTATTTCCGGGTAATCCAAGCCATGTATTTCAAATCCGGCGAAGGGCAGGTGATTGGAGCTTCTCCTGTTTTTAAAGTAGTATTGACAGGTGTGGCGGTTTTAATAATCTTAATTGGTATTCAACCACAGTGGTTATTGCAGTGGTTGTACTTTTAGAGAAACATATTTAAAAAGAATCCGAAAGCCTGATAGAAATACATCTATCAGGCTTTTGCTTTTAACCGACTTACTTATCCCTTCCATCATTTTTCTACACCTTCCATTCATTTCATAAAAACTTTTCAAAAGGCTGGCTTTACTTTTATGCTAAACCCAACCTGAATGAAACGCATCTTACTATTTGCTTGCTTGTTGCTAGCAGCCAATTGCCTGTTTGCCCAGGCAAGCACAACTACAAATGATTATCAATTATCGACCGGAGGTATTGGCCCTTTTAAAGTAGGCATGACTAAATCGGCTGTAGAAAAATTACTCAATACTAAACTGAGCTTGCCTAAATCACTAATTCCTGACGGTTATGAAATGGATTCCATAAAAGCGACTTATAAAGAGATTGAACTGTTGATTATTTTTTACAAATCTTACTATGGAAATGACACAGCCATGCGGACGGGTGTTTACAGCGTATCGAGTAGTTCGCCGCTTGTTAAAACAAAATCAGGCATTGGAATAGGCGATGACAAAATCAAGATTGTAAAAACGTACGAGCAGTACCGGCTGGAGATTACGCCGGAATGGTTGGACAGTAAACCCAATCCTAAAAGAGGAACTGTAACGCTATTTGACAACGATAATCCTAAAGTCATCGTTTTTCACTTGGATAATAATATCATAACCCAGGTAGAAGTGACACAGTATGAAGGTGAATAAATACTGAAAATAGCGGGCTAATAAAAACTGCATTGCTACTTTTGCAACATGTTTAGAAGGATGACGCATAACTGGTTGCCTGCAACTGCCAGTGCTGCTGTAATTACATTCACTGCCTGCAACAACCCGCCTACACCATCTACCAAAGATGAGCTGGCTGCCGAAAACCCGGCAATTGTGGCGTTGAAGACAGAAATTAAAAATTACCCTGATTCAACGGCTTTGTATGATAAGCTGATTGATGAATATAGCCGTGAACAAAACTTTACGGCAGCGGCATCCTGGACCGACAGTGTAATACAAAAAGACCCTGAAGGCAACTTTTTGTATTGGATGGAGAAGGGAGATTTACAACGACAGGGTGGAAATTACACGGCTGCCATCCGTTCTTACAATCAGTATTTACAGAAATATCCTGATGACGAACAAGTACTTTTAAACCTCGCAAATGCGGAAGCGGAAGCGGGCCATCCGGCAACTTTGCAACTCACAAATCGCATTGTTGCTCAGTTCCCAACGGTTGAAAATCGCACAGATGTATCCTTTATCAATGGTGTTTATTATAGCCGTAGCAAGCAATACGATTCTGCCATTGCTTGGTACGACAGAGCTATACTAAATCGTAATACTTTCTGGGAAGCTCATCTGGAAAAAGGAATTACTTACTATGATGCGGGCCATTTAGATAAAGCCCTGGCAACCTTTAAACAATTGCAAACTGCTAACCCTTCCTTTGCCGATGCCTACTACTGGATTGGAAAATGCAATGAATTAGCTAAAAACAAAGTTGAAGCCCTCAAAAACTACCAAATGGCTTACGGATTGGATAAAAGTTTTACCGACGCCAAGCTTAAAATAGATTCTATTCAAAACAACTAAATAAAGGTTCAATATTCAGGGTCAAAG
>CAXTDG010000031.1:3116-10001 GCA_964242675.1 uncultured Chitinophagaceae bacterium | reverse complement strand
GGGTCAAAGGATCAAGAAACAAATTGGAATATTGACACTTAAATTTTGATCCTTGACTCTTGAACCTTTTACGTTATGCCCATCATCGCTCCTTCCCTACTGGCTTCCAACTTTTTAAATTTGCAGGCTGAAGCCGACATGATTAATCGCAGTGAAGCCGAATGGTTTCACCTAGATGTAATGGACGGCCGTTTTGTACCAAATATTAGTTTTGGTATCCCGGTTATTGAAGCATTGCGCAAAACCACCACTAAATTTTTTGATGTACACCTGATGATTCTGGAACCTGAAAAGCTGGTGCCGGATTTTAAAAAAGCTGGCGCCGATGGCATTAGTGTGCATGTAGAAACCTGTCCGAATCTGCATCGTAATATCCAGCAGATAAAGGACTTAGGAATGAAAGCTGGCGTGGCTATTAATCCGCATACACCAGCCATTATGCTGGAAAATATTTTAGGTGATATCGACCATGTACTGATCTTAACCGTGAACCCTGGTTTTGGTGGACAGAAATTTATTCAGCAATCTTTAGAAAAAATACGCCAGGTAAAAGAGATGATTGCCGATCGTAATCTTGATGTAAAAATTGAGATTGATGGTGGTGTTACGCTAGAAAATGCATCCGAAATTGTAGCTGCTGGGGCTAATATTTTAGTGGCAGGTAATACGGTTTTTAAGGCATCCAACCCGGTGAAAATGATTGCTGATTTGAAGGCGATACAATAAAGAATAGGTCATACACGTAATTAATGCCTACGGTTTCAGCCGTGGGCTATTTTATTCCTACCTTTCGCCCACCAGCCAACTGCTTATGCGTTTTTCCTTTGTTCTACTGCTCACAATGCTTAGTTGTGCAGCTTTTTCGCAGCGTCGTTCAGCCACTATCAGCGGTACTGTTACCGACTATGTCGAACGGCCGCTCTCCAAAGTTTCTGTTGTTATTTTGGGTCGTCAAAATGGAATTGTCACCAATGATAGCGGTCGCTTTAGTATTAGCATCCCATCCGAAAAGGCCTTTTCATTGGTATTTACCTACACAGGTTTTAGAACGGTACAACGCAATTTTAATCTTAGCCCCGGTGAAAATGAAACCATTGTAGTGCAGCTTGAAAAAGGCAGCGATACGCTAGTAGATGTAACCGTTACCAACAAGCAAGACCGCACTACTATTGGGCAAATTAATTTAGATCCAAGATTAGCAATAAGTACTCCATCTCCTATTAGTGGCATTGAATCACAAATAAAAATATTGGTGGGTAGCAACAATGAACTCTCTTCTCAATACAATGTTCGGGGCGGCAGTTTCGATGAAAACTTGGTGTACGTAAATGATTTTGAAATTTTTCGGCCCTATCTTATTAGAAATGGACAGCAGGAAGGGCTGAGTTTTATCAATCCGGAAATGGCGGGTAATGTCAACTTTTATGTTGGTGGTTTCCAGGCAAAATATGGCGATAAAATGAGTAGCGTTTTGGATGTGGATTATCGTCAACCCCGAAAATTTGGTGGTAGTGCTTACGTAGGTTTATTGGAGCAAGGACTTCACTTGGAAGGCGCTTCAACTAAAAAGAAATTCACCTATATCATCGGTGCCCGTAACCGCAGCCTCCGCAACCTGTTGAGTTCCCAAGAAACAAAAGGGAACTATGCACCCAGCAGTGCCGACCTACAAGAATATATAACCTGGCAACCTAGCAACCGCTGGTTGATGGAAGCACTGGCTAACCTGAACAATACAAACTTTACTTTATACCCTGAAGAAAGCAAACAAACCACTTCTGTTTTTTCGCCGCTCTATACCCAAAACTTAGGGCTGGATGTACAATATGAGGGACAGGAAAAAGATAAATACCGCACTGCCATGCTTGGCCTTGCTGCTACTTATAAAATCTCTGACTCATTCCGTTTGAAAGGGATGCTAAGCCGCTTTGAAAATAAAGAAGAGGAGAACATTGATATTGGAGGCAGCTACCTTTTTGGCGACCGGGATTTTGACCGCAGCCAGGCTACTTTTGGATTGATCGTAAACCCGCTAGGTGCTGGTTATTACCAGAATTTTAGCCGCAATCGGCTAAATGTAGCCATCTGGAATGCTACACTTCGTGGAACGCTGACGAAGAAAAACCATTATGTACAGTTTGGCAACAGCTTTTCCATTGAAAAAATAACCGATGTGCTGAAGGAATTTGAGTACCGGGATAGCGCTGGCTATTCATTACCTAACAGGCCTGGTCCACTGGCGGTGTATAACAGCATTGCGGCCAATAGCAATCTGGACATCTACCGCTGGCAGGGCTTTGCACAAGACAATTGGAATCTGGACAATGGCTTTACCATCCAGGGAGGTGTTCGCTACAACTACAATAATCTCAATAAGGAATTCCTGATTTCGCCCCGGTTAGGTGTAAGCTATAAACCGCAGCATTGGGATAAGAACATCATTTTTAGAGCGGCGGCAGGTACTTATAATCAGCCACCTTTTTATAGAGAAATGCGGCGGCCGGATGGCACTGTAAACACTAACCTTAAAGCCCAGAAAAGTATGCAGTACAGCGTAGCAATGGATTACAATTTCCGCATGATGGGCCGTCCGTTTCGCCTGAACACAGAGGCTTATTACAAAGACATGAAGGATGTGGTTCCTTACGATATTGACAATGTACGCCTCCGCTACTTTGGAACTAACAACGCCAAAGCATACGCTTATGGACTGGAAACCCGGCTCTACGGAGAACTGGTAAAAGACGCTGAAAGCTGGGTAAGCATTGGCCTGAGCAAAACGATGGAAAACCTGGATGGTGATTTTTACTACAAATACCGCAACGCAAAAGGTGAAGAAATAACACCTGCAACCACTGACCGGGTAGTGAAAGATAGTGCAAGAACAGACATTGGCTGGCTGCGCCGCCCAACCGACCGCCGCATTACGTTTGGCTTATTTTTTCAGGATTACCTGAGTACTAATAAGAACTTTAAAGTATCGCTCAACATCATTTATGGTAGCAACCTGCCGTACAATATTGCGGGTAGCACCAAATACCGCAATGCATTAGAAATTCCATCTTATATACGAACAGATATTGGCTTTAGCGCCCTACTAATGGATGGAGATAAAAGTAATCGCCGCAGCCACAATCCGTTGCGTGGTTTAGATAACATTTGGGCTTCGCTGGAAGTATTCAACCTCATCGACCGGGCCAATACCATTTCCTATTCGCTGATTAAAGATTTCTCCAACAACATTTTTACGATACCCAATCGGTTAACGCCCAGGTTGATTAATTTAAAGCTGGTAGCGAGGTGGTAAAATGTATTTTTATGAAAATCTTTTATCTAAAATATGGAAGAAAAAATATTAAATACCGATTACCAACCCGGTAGAACACTGGAAGAACTAGAGCAGCAACGAATAAGAAAACGATTAAGTTATACAGATACAGAGAGTTTTCGAATTCTGATGAGTTTAATACGTATTTCGGAAAAGATGAAGCAAGCGAAAATCGCTCATGTTTCTAAGTAGGTAACTGCAAATAATTATTATAAAAAACAGCACTGCATACAGAGATATGCAGTGCTGTTTTGTTTTTTACTTATACAACCCATTAAACAGCATCTTAAACGTACCATATGGCTGTGCCCGAAAAGTAATTTCAGGGCCAAATGCATACAAAGTGCCTTTGCCAACGCTAGCTTTGAAAGCAGCTACACCGCCAGATAAATAAGATTGCCCCCAGGCCCAGCCACTACGAAGTGTTTGCCCGTTGGCAAACCAGGCCAGCGGCTTTACACTGCCCGATGCCTGTGCCTGCGGCAAAATATTAAACACCGGGCTGGCATCAAAGTATACATCAGTTAAGGGAGACATACCCCAGGTAGCTTTTTCAGTTGAATCTAAGCTTACTTGCAAGATGCTTCCAGGGATATAGAATTTTTCACCCGGCAGTGGGCGCTCTTTTCCGTCTACTGTTTCTACCAATGCACTGTGTACCGGCACTGCCAGGTGATAAGCCAGGTTGGTGCTGCTGCCAATGGTAATAATGTTACCGCCAGCTTCTAAAAATTGTTTCAGCTTCGGAATAGATTTATCCGGTGAAATGCGGCCCAGGCGGTTGCGGTATTCCGCTGGTATAGAGTCGGCTTTTGGTTCACCAAAGCCACCGCCGCCACCACCACCTCTCCTACCGGTAGCCGTAGTGCTAACGGGAGCCGGTATAGCACCACTGACAAATACAATCACATCATACTTATTTCGTAATCCTCCGGTATCAATATCCTGCGGGTAAATGGTGGTAATATCGTAATGATATTGCTCCAAAATGTAACGCAGCCATCCAGCCGACATAGAACCGCCATAGGTATCCCATACCGCAATACGAGCAGGTGCCAGTTTTTGCAAATTGGCTGGTCGGCTACTAATTGTTGTTGCAGGTAGTCCGGCATCTGTAATTACTTTATCTGCCAATGCTTTTTTAGCTGATGCTGGAATGAAGAATGCACCGGCTGGCATATTGCCATTTGCACTGGTGGTACGATACACTTCTGCACCTGCTTTCAACAGATCATTAGCCACCATAAAAGCATTGTTAGCACCGGCGTTGATGAGATAACCAGCACCTTTTCCACTGGTAATATTGCCTACTGATTTCTGCAACTGACCATACGCTATTTTTTCAAAAGGACCGCTAAAGCTATTGAGAATCCGGTCGAACTGAATGCCCATTTGATAAGCCAGCGTCCAGCCAGCTGCATCGTAGGGAGCAACGGGTGGGCCACCGGGGTACTGGAAATCGTTGGGATGATCCTGCGGCTCAAACATGTCCAAAATATGAGGGCGAAAAGCCTGGTTGCAGGAAACGATATATGAACCAGCGGGGTATTGCTTTCCTTCTACCGTAAAACTGCTGGTCGCTTTTTTTACTAAAATACCGCTGGCAATGAGGGTATTTACAAAACGGGTAGCCGTAGCAAAATCCGGCTGATTGAATGGTATGATATAGCCTCTCGGATCCCGGTAAGTTTTATTTTTAAAAACAGAATCGTAAAATCGCATTGGAATGCCAATAGCCCTTGCTCCACCTCCTGCAACATCACCACCGGTACTGGCAGAATCGCTGCGACGGGTAGTAGTTGTAGATTGGCTGGCTTGGTATAGCCGGGTCACTTCATCCGAACGTTTAGGCGATAGCGTCCAGTTGTCTTTATTGCCTTTTTCTATAGAATTGCGGCCCATTTTGTAAATGTTGTACAGCAGTTCATCCCGGTGCCGCACCGCATATTCCAGCACCCCATAGTTAAGCGATACTGAGTAATCAATGGACTGCCTGAAATGCCATTTCTGTGGCAATACCGGGAAAGAAGTAGCACTGCTGGGAATCAAACGGGCTGGCACTACCGGCACGTCGATAGGTGTAGGACTCCCGATTATTTCGGTGAGCAAGCCAACCATATTATGAAAATAAGTGGCCGTACGCAGGCCGCCATTGTACCAGGTGGAATACACAGACCCAGCCCTTTCTGTATAGCCGGGTTTGCCTTCCACATTCAGGCGATTCACCATAGCGGCACCTACCGCATCCAGGCTGGTCATTACCAGCGGGTCGAACACATAGTTGAAAGGATCCCGGAATGGTGGACCTGCTACTACCGAACCGGCGGGCCCGGTTTGGTGGTGGTTGTACATGATTTGCGGCAACCACTCAACAAACAACTGCCTGCCAATATTCTGCGTCTCCTTCAGGTTGAACATGTAAAAATCCCGATTATTATCATGGCCTGCATACTTTTCGTACAGGCGGGGCAGGTACTGGGTGGTTCGTTTTTCAGGCTTGGATTCCCGCATGTACCAGTTCGATACTAGTTCCTGTCCATCCGGGTTAGCATGCGTCATAAGCACAATAGCATCCTTTAGTATGCGAAGCGTTTCAGCATCTTTCCGGCTACTAAGTTGGTAAGCCGTTTCAATGAGTTGGTGTGCTCCAACTACTTCTGTAGCGTGTAAGCCACCATCAATCCAAACAACAGCTTTTCCCTCGGCGGCTAATGCCTGGGCTTGCTCATCCATCAGGCTATCGGCCCTGCCCAACTGCTGCGAAATCTGTTTGTATCGCTCCAGGTTTTTCAGATTTTCAGGTAGCGAAATAATAAGCATATACTGACTACGACCTTCTTCCGTTTTGCCAATGTCTACCAGTTTTACCCGGTCAGAAGTGGCGGCCAGTTTTTTAAAATAGGCTTCCGTTTGGGTATAGTTGGCCAGTTGGTAATCATCGCCAATAGCAAAGCCGAAATGCTCTTTTGGAGTAGTTACATTTTGGCTGAAGAGGCTGGTACTCCAGCAACAGAGGCACAATACAAAACCAAGTAGTAGATTTTGACGCATAAGCAGTGGTTTAAGCAGGAATTTGTAATGAACGGAAATGTACTGCATCTGTACAAATGAGTTGTTGTGTGAGTAGTGCCACCAACTATTTTTCAACGTTAGTTAACCTTGAATGAATTTGAAAAGAAAATTACTGGTCTCCAAGGGAAAATATGGGCTATCAGAAATTCTTACATTGCGGTGTAATAATTTGTACAGTATGGCAAAAATCATCACTCCACAATACCAATTGGATCTGCAGTATGCCCCATTGGAAAACATGACCGATGAGGAGTTCTACCATTTTTGTGAGCAGAACAAACACGTTCCGATTGAAAGAGATGAAAACCACCAAATCCTATTTATGCCACCGGTAACCAGCGAATTCGATAGTAAGAACGGAGATTTTATTACAGATTTATATAACTGGAATCGTAAGTGGAAATTAGGAATTGCTTTCGGTTCATCCGCTGGTTTTTACTCACCCGAAGGCAGAACGAAAAACCAAGATACTGCCTGGATAAACC
>CAXTDG010000031.1:0-3106 GCA_964242675.1 uncultured Chitinophagaceae bacterium | reverse complement strand
ACCTGCCGGATGGTAGTATGAAAAGCCCGAATGCTGCTTGGATAAGCCACGAACGCTGGAACGCTTTGTCTGAAGACCGACGAAAAGGATTTGCCTACATTGCTCCAGACTTTGTGGTAGAACTAGCTTCACCATCGGATAGCATGGCTCAACTGAAAAGTAAAATGGAAAGATGGCGGGACAATGGTGTACAACTCGGCTGGCTCATTAGTCCCGAAACGGAAACAGTTTTCATCTATCGGGCAGATGGTACCATTAGTAAAATAGATGGTTTTGATGTTACGTTAAGCGGCGAAACCGTTTTGCCAAATTTTGAGTTTAAGCTGGATGTATTAAGATAACTTGGCACATACATAATCAATCGAATCACCTGACTACATTCGCTCTGCTTTTCTCAATAACATCTTCCTAAAAATTAAACCTCAATTATCACTAATGGCAGCAACAACAATTACTATAGAAACCACCATTTCTGCACCCATAGAAAAGGTATGGGAAATTTGGACAACACCGGAACACATCACTAAATGGAATTCGGCTTCTGACGACTGGATTAGTCCCAGAGCAGAAAATGACTTACAACCCGGTGGCAAATTTATTTTCCGCATGGAAGCAAAAGATGGCAGCGTTGGGTTTGATTTTGAAGGAACGTATGATGAAGTAAAAACAAATGAGTTGCTTGTGTATAGCATTGCAGATGGCAGGAAAGTATCGGTTACATTTTCGGGAGAAGGTGAAGCAACAAAAGTGGTAGAAGTGTTTGAACCAGAAAGTGTAAACCCACCTGAAATGCAACAGGCTGGCTGGCAAGCTATCCTCGACAGCTTTAAAAAATATGTAGAGCAGACTAAGTGAATTCAGTTGCAATGAGTAACTGATTTTATAATTAAATGAGTCTTGCATTGCTTATAAAATTTCTAAAGTAAAAGCTACTACCCATAACCCTTAATTCCTGTATGTTCATTAAGCCATCAGCCAAAAATAGAGAGAAGCGAAAGCGATTTGCTCACATTGGTGCCGGTATCGTTATTCTCATACATGCTTACGAAAAATGGGAAACTGGCCACGGCCCTTATTTGCTTTTCGCTATTGCTGGTTTGGTCTTTCTTAGTGTCGCCGCTTTTCATCCGGTTATCGAAAAACGCCTACCCTGGATTGACGGCCTTTTCTTTACCATAGAAGGAATATTATCAGCTGTTGTGGCTTACGAGTTTTTTCATGCTGGTAAAAAGGCCTTACCATTTTGTTACCTGTTATTGAGTGTTTTTCAGTTTATAATGGCTTATGTGTTTTCCCGCAGAGGCATCAGGCATCACCGCCAATTACACCATTAAACTTTTACAAGTATGAGACGAAAAAGAATTGCCATTGCCGTATTACTAATGTTATCTATTGGCAATTTTGCCCGGTTAAAAGGCAACGACAATATTAGGGTTATTCAATTTTTGTCCATATTCACTATCGGTGTATTAACGGCTTTACTAATAGTAAGTTTTGCTGGTTTATTCAAAAACGGTAATGTAAAAGATTGAATGATAAAATAGAAATACCAGGTAAATAAACAGGGCATTCCAAATTATAAAAAAGCGTAGTGATGATGAGTCACTACGCTTTTTTATTGAAATTGATTGCGACTGCATCATCAGGCAAGCGTTAACTACCTGTAATTAGAAGCTAATTAGAAGTACTAATTTGATTGAAATAGCGGGAGTAAACCACTTTTCCGGCTTGATTTTTTAACGGCATTTCCCAATCAACTCAATTACAAAAACGTGTGTTATGAAAATGAAGATTATTACGCTATTAAGCATTGGGGCACTAGCCATAACCAGTTGCAGCCGCAACAATGACGACGATACGCTGGGCAGCACTACCGTACGTACCGCCATTGGCGATCTTACCCTGCCTGCTCCTTTTACTACCACCTCTGCCCAGCGCTACAGCACAACTATTGGTTGGCCAGCCAGCGGAAAACCCACTGCACCAGCAGGCTTTACCGTTACCAAATTTGCCGATAGCCTCATCAATCCCCGCAACACGTACATAGCACCCAACGGCGACATCTTCGTAGCCGAATCCAATACCTCCAACAGTGCCAATCGCATCACTGTTTTCAGAGATGCCAACAACGACGGCATCTTTGAAACCCGGCGGGTATTTGCGCAAAATCTTTCACAGCCTTATGGTATGCTGGTATTTGGCAGCTATTTCTACATAGCCAATACCGGCGGGCTGTACCGCTACCCCTATACTACCGGCGATTTAGCCATACAAGGCAGCGGTAGCCGGATTGTGGAACTGCCAGCCGGTGGCTACAACAACCACTGGACCCGTAACCTGATAGCCAACGCAGCAGGCACTAAGATTTATATTACCGTAGGCTCCGGCAGTAACGCAGCAGAATATGGGCTGAACAATGAAGTACGCAGGGCTAATATTCTAGAAATAAATCCCGACGGCTCCGGCGAACGCATTTTTGCTAGCGGCCTTCGCAATCCTGTGGGCATGGACTGGAACCCTGCCGTACCCGGCGAATTGTGGGCTGCCATCAACGAACGGGACGAACTGGGCGATGACCTGGTACCCGATTATATTACCAGTGTAAAGGAAAGCGGATTCTATGGCTGGCCCTTTTCGTATTACGGTCAAATTCTTGACCCACGGTTGGGCGGTCAGGGCAAGGATTTGGTAGCCAGGGCTATTGTTCCTGATGTGCCAACCGGTAGCCATACTGCTACTTTGGGGCTTACATTTTACAACAAAACCGCCTTCCCTGCCGCTTATAGAGGGGGTGCTTTCATAGGCCAACGAGGTAGCTGGAACCGCAGCCAGATGGTCGGTTATAGAATTGCTTTTGTTCCCTTTAACAATGGCAAACCAACCGGTGCTCCACAAGATTTTCTAACCGGTTTCATAGCCAATCCGGCAGCCTCCACCGTATATGGCCGCCCGGTTGATGTAACTGTTATGAACGATGGTTCGTTGCTGGTAAATGATGATGCAGGCAATACCATTTGGCAGGTAAAAGCCAACTAGTAAAGTAAAAGAAGCAAAAGGCAACCAGCAAAGCAGAACCAAATAAAATTCTAATAAAAATCCTGTAGCA
>CAXTDG010000030.1:0-16028 GCA_964242675.1 uncultured Chitinophagaceae bacterium | reverse complement strand
TGCTTGAACGGGTTGATGGTCAATGAGTTACCTCATTTTCAGTGCGTGTTTTGAGTGAAAAACAAACACGCACTGAATCACGCACTTTCATTTTGCTCATTTCTGCATGATTTGGTAGGTAGAAAGCATGAAAAAAGCCCCAAAATCAACGATTTAGGGGCTTTTGATGCAATTTAATTTGACTATCAGCAGAGAGGAAGGGTTTGAACTAGAAATCTGATCCAAACAGCCATGTCAAAATCCTAGTCCTATTTTTCTTCATTTCTCCTCTGTGGGTCGTCATAAAACCACTCTAAAAGTTTGTTTTATTGCCCTCTAACGGCTCTCTTTTTACGCTCCTTTTCGACTCAATGCCATATATGCTTCCCAGTCATTTTTACGCATATTTTACGCTAATAAAATTAAATAGAATTTACATTTCAAAGCTTCCTGAAACGCCGGTCGGAATTTACTTTTTCAAAGCCAGCATTTCTCTGATTGAGGCTACCAAGAACTGCTTAAGAAAATAAATTGACGGTTCATTCATCGTGAGTATGTTTCCCTGTTCTATCTGTGTCCTGATTCTAATTTTGTGATGCTTATAGCCTGCATACTCTCACTTGTTTCATTAGCCGTTTAAAGGGCTTCCGTAACATTTTCAGTGTCTTTTTGGTTTATTAAAATAGCTTCTTAATGGTTTATCTATTTCCTTTTGTCGTCGGGTTAAAATCTATTGTTCATCGGCTTAAAATGTTTTTATGACCGGTTCAAACAATAGTTTTTTAAGGCAGTGAACGGCTCTTCTTTTCCCTTTCCCGGCTTATCGGTGCTTCCCATAATATAAGAAAGGAGAAGGGCTGTACCCATTTGGTTTTATACCACCGTAGGAGCCGCAGCTTCTTTTTCATTAGCTTCTTTCAATGACTGGTGAGGTGGTCTGTATTGATAGCCTTTTGGTAGCTGTTTTGCCGCTCTTTACGTGGCTGTTTGTCCCTTGCCATCTGCCTTGCGAAAGCTCCCTTTATCGGTAGGGGTAAAGTGCGACGCCGTAGGATCCTATCAGGCAATAGCGGCAACCCTTTCTTTCGTTAGACACTCTCATAAGAGGCTGCGGCTATTGACTCCTTTTCCATAAGGGCCTTTCGATGCTTCACCGGGTTGTTTCTGGCTCCGGTTTTCTATGTGGCTGATGGTCTCAGTATTGTCTGCTTTCATTGGTGTTATACCGTCCAACAATTTTTTAAAACCGAGTTATTTAGAAGGCTTTCTGCGGCTTATACAAACAAGAGTTTGACATCACTTCATCACTATCTGCAAGCCTTATTACAGCCTTGGTTCGTTGGCCTTTTCTACCCCTTTTACGTCTTAGCTCAAGATCAACAAGGTTAGCTGTGAAAAGAAAAAATATTGGTATTACGGTAGTACTTTATTTGAACACCTAGGCTTTTGAACAGATGACAACCTAAACCACTCGAAATCGTCAATTTAAGCTTAAACATTACGTATATTTGTTAGCCGTTTAAAACGCTTGATTCTGTGAACATAATTATTCCTCCAACCAAGAATATCCTAAAACGATACCTCCTTTTCTTCGGGTCTCCTTACTACCCCGTTGGAGGTATGAACGATTTGCAGGGAGCGTATGATAGTTATGAAGAGGCTGCTATAGCGTTGGATGATGAATCGGAAGGCAGCGGAAATTACTGGGCGCATATTTATGATACCTGGGAGGGAAAGAAAATTCTGTCTTTCGGTCAGGATGCACATCCATCTGAAAATTGCCTAGCGAAAGGCTTTCTGAATCAAAATCGTCCGAAACTTCCAGAACCTGCGAAGGAGTACGCAGAGACAGATTTGCGGGAGCAAAAGTGCTTAAAAATCCCTGATTCTACAAAGGTGTGATTATCATCAATTTTAGATATTGTGGGTATGCTAGCGTAACTGTTAACTGTAAACTATAATATAAGAACACAAATAAGTAAGCTACTTACTTATTTTATTTTTCTTGATTACTTATAGTGGTAGAGAGCAGTGGGTTGAGATTTGTGCCATCTGCTGCCTCATTTACGAGCGGCTTACAAGTAAGCATAGGTCATGGATAATAGCGATATGGAAAATGAAGACGCTACTAAAGACCAAGTAATAAGTTGCAAACTAACCTTTTCTTACAATTAAAGCAGCAAGTTCTGGATCGTTACCCATCCGCTCTAATTCAGCAAAAACGATTTCCTCTATATCCTGTTTGATTTGTAAATAGTTGGTCTGAATATGAGCAGTCGTAATCTGGCGTATTTCTGGAATTACTTGATAAGCCGCCTGTTCTTTTGCAAGAGCCTGGTGATCATTTTGTATGGCTGTATGAAAAGACTTTAATTCGATTTGATTGTCCGGATCATCAGCTACCATTCCCACAAACTCGCCAGAACTAAGAGCTGCTATTTTAGAAGCAGGAACAGCCATTTCCAATTGTTTGGATTTACTAATGGAAGTGTCGTGTCGATTAATTGAAAGTGAGGAGCGCTCCTGCATGATTTTGCCAAACCTTTCTGACAATTGCTTGGCTGTCTCACCGGTCACCTGACCACTAATAATATTACCAGTGATATTCATGATAACGTCTGCCTGATCTTTTCCATAATCTTTTTTCAACTGGCTAAAGTCCTGTATACCCAAACAGGTGGCTACCTTATTGCTTCGGGCTGTTGCAATCAGTCCATCCATATTGTTCAAGTAGATCGTCGGAAACTCATCGAAGATGAGGCTGCTTTTCAGTTTACCCTTTTTATTTACCAGCTTTACCAGCCGGTTCACATACAGTGAAAGTACGGCACCGTAAATTTGTATCTTCTGAGGGTTATTACTCATACATACAATTTTTGGTGCTTCCTGATTATTGATATCCAGGGTAAAATCGTTTCCTGACAACACATAATATAACTGAGGAGAAGATAACCGGGCCATAGCAATCTTAGCGGAAGCGATCTGGCCTTCTAATTGTTCCATTGCATCGTTAAGGTAAGCATTGATGAAGGGATTGATAAGAACATCGATCTCCTTCTCTGTTCGCAATATAGAGAAGAGCTTATCGTATTCGACTTGCATCAGTTCAATTACATGTGGAAGGGTACAAAATTCTCCGTCCGCATAGCGTCGTAGATACCAGATAATGGCCGTTAAAAAGTTGATAGGTGATTCAACAAAAAAGTCGCCCTGCTTCTTGATCCATTCCCGATTGAGCCCCATCAGAATCGTTCGGGCGGATTCAGCCGCATCTGTAATATCCAGCATATTTTCTTTATCCAATGGATTACATCGATGGGTTCGTTTTAGGTCATCGAAGTTGATCACATAAAACTTTGGATCTACTTTAAATGCATGCTTATTTTTAAGGTAGTGATTATAAACGATGATGGACAAGTCATCGAACTTGAAATCGTAGACAAACATCGAAAATCCTTTCTGTAAATGCTGGGTGATGACATGCCGAATTATGAAATAGGATTTGCCTGCACCAGGTGATCCTAATACTAATAAAGAGCGGAAGGGATTAATGACATTGATCCAGCTTTTTCGCTGCTTATTTTTCAACTGATAAATAGCAGGCAGGTTAATCGAATATTCATTTTGCAGCAATCGTTCTTCCTGGGGAAAGGTTTCGTTTTCTTCGTTGAATATATCGTCGTTGCTAAATCTCTCCCGGATAATACGGGATAATAAAGTACCACCGGTCAATAGTAATAAAAAACCGCTACTGGTGGCAGCAATGTATACCCCCGCTTTTAACGGTAAACTTGTCGGAACCAACAATAAAAAGTAACTCCCAAAATAGAAGAACACTCCCCAAAAAATATATTTAAATGCAGTGCTAAACTGTAGGTTTTCCGCCTTCTTCCCTTGCCCACCGATAAGCGAAATAGCCAGGAAGGATAATGCCAGCCATTTGGCCGTGTGAAAATGACTGAACAAACCAGTACGCTGGATATTTATCAATAGGTGGTCCGTTAAAGCGGCTACAAAGCCTGCCCATTTAAAAGCACCGTAACATTGATAATAAAAGTGTAACAATAGTAAGACAATACTCATCAGACGGGTCATGTCTAATACCTTTCTTAGCCCCTGTTCATTTTCTCCGGTACTCATCTTTGAATGGTTTTAGCGGCCTATTATGTGAACTAATTCACAGGTTGGTACGTTTCTTTTTTCGCTTTCTTAGTCGATAAAGTGCAGTAATCTCATTCGGCTCTTGTTCTGGATATATCAGTGATTCGATAAGAGAACCACTCCTTTGTTCCTATTTATTGTCTGGTGTTCCAAGTGGTGTCCCCTTTGGAGTAAAGGTTTGAGTTCTTTTGACCTAACATCTTGGGGTGGAGTAATCGCATCGTACCATCACTTTTCGGACGGCACTTTCTTTTGTTACAAGGGCTGGCTCATTCATGTGTTGCGCTATTGAAAAGGAGAATATAATGTCTCTTGTTGTTTTCCCGAAGCAACTCCAGAGCGAAAGGGCATTTAGGCCGGTTGTCCGACAAGCATACATCTTGCTGGCTGGGAACGAGACAGCGGTTCCCTAAGCAGCATTCCAGCAGCAGTATAAATCTGCTTCAATAAAAATGTGATGACGTTAGTTGTACTTTTTTCTTATTGAAAATCAGCGTTTGACTTTCATTTTCTTGCTGGAAAAAGTGGTCTGTTTGGATTGACAATGCCATTCATTTAAATCATCGAATCCTTTATAAAGGTTACTTTTATCAATTGCCTTCGGAAATTGTGTCAGTAGCTTTTGGGTTTGCTGCCTTCCAGTTGCCCCATAATCTAGGTACAATTCTATTGAAGAATACGGTTCCAAAAAGGGAGCAGCACGGCTAGTAAAAGAGAGGGAATTCAGTATTAAGTAGTCAGATGGCTCAGTGGTTTTTAGAAGTGCTGTTTGATGACTAAGGAAGTCGAAAAATCCTTCAAATACAGCTATATTATTTGCACTGGTTTCGAGCAGCGTAATGTCTTTGGGAGAGCTGCTTCCTTTGAACCCAGCATTGCGTAATTCATAGCCACCGAAACGATTTAAAAAACCGATGGCCTGATATGTTTTGCGGTACAATGAAAAGGTCACTTCCTTGCAATATTTTTGTCCGACATCAGCAGAGATATTACGGCTGGTCAGATAATGCTTTAGGTATACTGAAGTAAGGGGTTGCACAGCCTTAATTTGGATGTGACTATCTGGGTCATCCGGATTTTTGAAAGCACTACTTTGGTAACTTATCTGGTGCGCTGCTTGTGAGTTGAATCGCTCAAGAAGTTCCTCTTCACTACACCGAAAATAAGCTAAGCAAAAAGCCACCAAATTACCCCCTTCCCCACTACCGTGGTCATACCATACATTACCCTTTCGAAACACTTTGAAAGAAGCTGTACGTTCCTTTCGTAACGGAGATAGATACCAGTAATCTTCACCCCGAATTTTTTGGGGTTCATGACCCAGTTCTGACAGATAATTGACCATATCATAACCGTTTACTTCTTTACGATTCAAAGGTTTGTTTATTCCTTCCATAACCTGTTGTTTCAATGAATAGATGCGTTTGTAGTAGCGAATCTATTTCGAGAATGATCTGTAATTACAGCCTGTTCAAACTCTGAAGCAGTAATGGATAGTTGTAAAAAATAGTTTTGTGGCATTCTAAATAATCAATACACTAAAATATTTTTTATGTCATCGAAAGCAGACATATCCTTATTATATGATTTATTGCTGACCGGCCCTGGCATGAGCGAGGCAGTTAAAGTAGATTTGAAATTGCCCCGCAAAAGCATCCTCTTGCTAAGTAAAATAATTGAAAGAGGCATGCAGCCAACAGGCGATGAAAAAGAAGGAATTTCAATTATGGAAATTGTATCTCCGGATACAATGGAAGAGTTGAGCGGCGTAGCAGCCGAATTATTGCAAAAAGCTGGGTTATCGGAAATGAACGAGAAATTAAATGCCTTTCGCAAGTGAAGTAATTGATAGTACTTACTTTTCCTCTTTTACACGCCATCTCTTAAAAGAAAGAAGTCAATAATAGTCTCTATTGTAGGGTCATCGTTCATTAGATCAACATTATAATAAAAGAATCGTTTTTAGTTACGTGGCGGAACATGGGCAAGGAGGTGAAATGTTTATAAGAAGCTAATAATGAATCTGGATTTGGATTTTGCCGGGCACTGGTGCCGGAAATGATTGGAGGTTGAAGGGCCCGGCAAAATGGAAATCCCAATAGGCCTTTTTCTGCCACAGTAGTCCGTCTTTCAAATTTTAAATACGATAGAGAACAGGGACTTCTGTGACGTATTTCCTCAGTAGTATTGGGGAAGTGGTTTTGCCACTGTTACATTTCGGGTTACCATTCTATTGAGCAAGTGTTTATAGAGCTGGTAAACGGTAATGGCCATCCTGTCTAAACAGTCGCAGTAATCCGTTGCCTATATAATGATTTTACAGTAATAACAGGATGGGTGCGACACAGTTTATACAATCAGTTAATTGGCCTTATCATAATAACTAATTATGAAAATTTGAGCGATAATTCATTCAGAAAGATTCACTAATAAATAGCAAACCGGCGACTTGGTCTCTTTGGTTAAATATCTTTATTACGATAATGCAATTACCAATATTAGAGGTTCTGCAAAAGGTGTTCTCCTTGAATAGCAAACACAAGTAAGGGCTAGTAAATGTTCATTATATGTGCGTAATAGAATCCGAAGTCTAATACAGCTAATCAGATGTATTACGGAAGTTTGTCTGACGGTACAGCTTCGCTCACCTTTTAAGTCAATTTCAAAAAATGACTGGGCGAAGCTGGCGGCAGCAATAACAATATTTTTTACAAGTACTACATCCCTCCTTTTTGGACAGCATAATATACTTGCTTTTCTACACCTTGATCTTATATAAAATTTATCAAACACTTTAAAAATGTAGCTGTTTCAAAGTATGCTTTTGCTGTGCGGTCAAAATGAAGTCTGCGTATAATAAAAGGACAGCAAAGGCAAGCTAATTGGTTTTACCCAGGAGCAGTAGGCTTGCTAACATAGAAACCTTTTGAAGATACCCAGGCAAGGCTTGTGCGACCCGGTTCCCACGATTGAACTTTTAGGCGATTTACATCAAATGGTTTCTAGTCCTAACGGGCTTATACGAGATTTTATGAAAAAATCTTCTTATAAAAAACAGGTTCAGTTATACTTCTTTCAAAAATGATTTGACAATTGACTTGATGACGTAAAACTCGCCTTATTATCTACTGATTATCTTATCATTGCTAGGCGCTAATAGGTTTTACTAAACCCTGTACTTATTCACTATTCAATGCCTATATCAAGTATCCCTCAACAACCTTCCTCATTCAATGGCTTTGTTGTTTTCAAATTTCTATGCAAGATTATCTTTCTATTTTTTCTATCACCTATCCAGATTGCAGTTGCGCAACCGGTTATTAACAGCTTTTCGCCAGTATCTGGTCCTATCGGCACTACGGTTACGATAACTGGT
The DNA here is from genome assembly GCA_964242675.1 of uncultured Chitinophagaceae bacterium. Lineage (GTDB taxonomy): Bacteria > Bacteroidota > Bacteroidia > Chitinophagales > Chitinophagaceae > JAZKFT01. The sequence goes on along the minus strand of CAXTDG010000030.1, from coordinate 8,512 downwards.
ACTGGCTTCGATCCCAGTCCCACTGCTAACCTAGTGTACTTTGGAGCAGTGAAAGCGATTGTGAATGTAGCCACTGCAACTTCACTGACGGTTATGGCGCCTCCCGGCAGCTCTTATGAGCCGATGACAGTTACCGTTAACGGACTAATAGGGTATGCTGCTAAACCGTTTCTAACAACGTTCGCTAATTCGGCCTCGCTGGATGCCACCACCTTTGCGACTATCAACAATTTTGGCCTGTCCGGGCCCGGCAATTGGGTAGGTGTAGGCGATATAAATGGCGATGGCAAGCCGGATGTAGTAACAGTAGGTAATAATGCTACTATTACACAAATCTCGGTGTTGATTAACACCAGCAGCGCAGGTAGCCTGACATTTGACACAACCAACGTTATATCACTTTCGTCTGCCCAATATCCTTACTGCTTATTAATACAGGACATGGATGGAGACGGTAAGAAAGATATCATTACTGCTGCCCTATCTGATACCACGTTTTCTGTCTACCGAAATACCAGTTTAGCAGGTGCTGTTTCCTTTGCGCAGCGACAAACATTTGCAGGCGGCAAACAGACTGTTTCCATGGCTATTGGTGACCTGGATAATGATGGTCGGCCGGATGTGATTTTGACAAATGATACTTATGGTGGCATTTCTATTGCAAGAAATACCGGCACCACCGGAAACATAGCCTTTACCCAGCCGGTACGATATCTAACCGGTACCGGCCCATCCGGTGTTTGTATTGCCCGCCTGAACGGCGACGACTTGCCAGATATCGCTGTTACAAATGGCATATCGAATACAGTCTCCGTGTTCAAAAATTTGAGTACATCTGGTAGCATTCTGTTGGATACTAAAACAGATTTAATAGCCCCCAATGCTTATCCAAAGGCGATCTCAGCAGCAGACCTCAACAATGATGACAAACTTGACCTCATCGTATCAAACGGCAATAGTTCCTATGGATACTTTGTTTATGTGAACACTAGTACCGGTGCGCCTATTTCTTTCAATAATTTTCGCTACGAACTTGAGTTTGGTTTAAAGCCTTCCGGCACTTGTATTACGGACATGGATGGAGACGGAAAACCGGATATTGTTTCGGGTTATGTTGTATCAGTTAGTAAAAACCGAACTACCGTTGCCGGGGGCGGCGTTGCTCTCAATACTTACCTTCAATATGCTAGCAACAGCTCACCTAATGCCTGTGTGGTGGATATGGATGGTGACAGCAAACCGGATATCATCACCAGCAACGGGACTTCTGGTGTGGGTGTTTTCAGGAACAAACTGGGGGAACCTGTTATCACTTCTTTTGCACCGGTCAGTGCCGCAAAAGATACAGTGGTAGTGATTACAGGTGTCAACTTTAGCGGAGCAACAGCGGTGCAGTTTGGCGGAGTGCCAGCGGCCTCTTTTACTGTTGTGTCCGCAACCCGCATCAATGCCGTTATTCCGGCAGGTATGCCAACTGGGTTTGCTACGATTTCCGTTACTACAGCTGCGGGAAATTACCAAGTCGAGGGACTGACACTTAATGTACCTGCAGTAGGTAGCATCGCTCCTGCTAGTGCGGTTACTGGTACTACCGTTACCATTACCGGTAATAATTTCAATACAACGCCGCAAAACAATACTGTTCATTTTGGAAATGTAAAGGCAACTGTTACTAGTGCCACGGCAACTACACTTACTGCCACTGTTCCTTCCAGCACTGTTTATAAGCCCTTAACACTTTCTACAAACAACCTGACTGGAAGTTCAACTACGCATTTCGTTCCTCGGTTTGGCAATAGCAATGGAGCTGATTTCGATTCCATTTCTTTTGGTGCCGGTGTCCCATTAGCAACCGGGCAGATACATACAGTTGCTGACTTTGACGGAGATGGAAAACCGGACCTGGCTGTAATCAATTCTGTGTATACAGAATTTGCCATATACCGAAACATCAGTACCTCCCCGACCATTGCCTTCGGCACAAAAACCGTTTTCCCCGTAAGAGGACAGGTGATGAATGACATTTGCACGGGGGACTTCAATGGTGATGGAAAACTCGACATTGTTATATCTAATTTCACCTATGAATCCGTCTCTGTATTTATCAATACCAGCTCTGTAGGTACTATTTCCTTTGCTCCCCGTACAGACTATGCTACAGGAAATAGCTATACTACGGTGGAATCTTTTTCTGTAGCGACAGCAGATATAGATAGTGATGGCAGAATGGATATTATAGTAGGAACAATTTCTACTGACATCACCATATTAAGAAATACTATGGCGACGGCCAATAGCCCGGTAACATTTGCAAATGCCATACAGATTAGCATTGGTAATTCGTATGGTGCTAGTTATTGCAAATTAGTAGTAGGAGAAATAGATGGAGACGGAAAGCCGGATATTGCCCTGGTTCAAACTTTTTCTTCCAATATTACCATATTAAGAAATAATAGTAGTCCAGGTGTAGTATTGTTCAGCCCCAAAATAGGGGTTTCATTTGGGTTATCTTCTACGACTTCCAGCGCTCAAAGCAGCATTGCCTTAGGCGATTTGGATGGTGATGGGAAACTAGATATCGCTGCTGCCTGTAAGGACTCTATGTATCTATCGGTGCTGCTGAATGTAAGTACAGCTGGAAGTATCAGTTTTGCTCCTATCAAAAAGTTTACTGCTGAGAACGTACGTTCCTTGGCGATTGCCGATATAGATGGTGATGGGAAACCTGATCTGGCAGGTATCAGTACCGTATCCATCCATTTGCTTAGAAATACAAGTAACATTGGAGTCTTGTCTTTCCAGCCAAAATATAGCTATAAACCCGCTTCTAATTTTTCAATTGCTAACAATTTTCTACTGGCTGACTTGGATGGAGATAGCAAACCGGAGATACTTATTGAAAAATTTGACTCTTACAACGGCAACTCTATTTTTTATGCACGTAATTATATTAACGGGCCGCTTATTTACTCCTACGAAACGGCAGTAGCCGAAGAAGGCACAACAGTAATTATACGAGGGAACCGCTTCACTGGCACCACGGCAGTGAGCTTTGGCGGGACGGCTGCCCAGGCTTATGTAGTAGTTTCCGATACGGTGCTGAATGCAGTGGTAAGCAATGGCAGCAGCGGCGATGTGCTGGTAACGACCTCCGGTGGTATAGCTGCTAAAAGCGGGTTCGTGTTTTCCAATCCTATTCCCCGTATCAGTTCCATTACACCTGGCAGCGGAACAACCGGTTCGTCAGTTACCATTTCGGGTAGCCGGTTTGGTAGCAGTCCATCCCAAAATGCTGTTTTTTTTGGAACCATCAAAGGAACCATCAAAGGAACTATCACTGCCGCTTCTACTAATGCTGTTACGGTTACCGTTCCAACCGGTGCGCCCTGCCTGCCTATCAGCATTACTACCAATAATCGCCTTACAGCTGCAACCAATCAGCCTTACAATTTCACTTTTGATAATACTGGTATCGGGCTGGCGGCTAATTCATTTACAAAAAAGGTTAGCTACCCCTCAACTGACCTTGCCTGGAATATACATGCAGCAGACATAGACGGGGATGGAAAACCGGAACTGCTATTCTCGAACTTCAATATCATTAACAGTGTTTCTATTTTGCGAAACAACTCTGTTCCCGGTATCATCTCTTTTACCGGAAAAATTGACTCTCTTACAAGAGGTGGCCCGGCACGGATAGTTGTAGGAGACTTAAATGGGGATAATAAGCCGGAGCTACTAACAGCTTCCAGCGACACTGTATATGCTTATTCAAACAACAGTATACCGGGTACAATTGCTTTTACTGCCAAACTGGGTTTTCAAGCATCACAATATATCAACGATGTGCTGTTCAGCGATTTGGATGATGATGGCCGCCCCGACATCATTACTTCCGGCAACGTAACCGGTGTTTCAGTGCTAAGAAACCAAAGCTACACCGGGGTACTCTCCTTTGCTGCTAAAAAGGATTTGAGTGCTCCTTCGGGCAGTACCGACGTTCAGGCAGTAGTGGCCGATTTTGATGGAGACGGGAAGAAAGATGTGCTGACTACAAACGGTGATGCCAACAGCTTTTCAACTTGGCGAAACCTTAGTACGACTGGTACCCTTTCCTTTTCGGCAAGAACCGATTATGCAGCAGGGAGTAAATTAAATGCCGCTGCCAGCGGAGATTTTGATGGAGATGGCAAACCGGATTTAGTAATAGTATCGGCTGCCAACCTGCTGTCTGTTTATAAAAACACAAGTCCTGCTGGCACCATTGCTTTTGCCAGCCGGATTAACTATTCCATCCCCGGCACTTCTAACAGCGTAGTTGTTACCGACATGGATGGAGATGGAAAACCGGACATCATACTCTCATTCTTTCAAACAAATGATTATAACGACTTTGCTGTTTATAAAAACACTTCCACTGGTTCTACAATCTCCTTTATCCCTTTTATCTATCCCCATTCGATAGGCGCCATCCGGCTGGCAGTGGCTGATTTTGACGGAGACAACAAGCCGGACATAGCCTGTACGAATGATGCTACCCGTACAGTCTCTGTCTTTCGGAATCAGGTGGGCGAAACGGACATCAACTTGTGCCCACCGATAGCCAACACTTCGCTGTCCTCCGGACTTAGCGGTGGAAGTTACCAATGGCAAATAAGTACTGATAGTGTAAACTATAGCAACCTAAGCAACAGCGCTAATTTTTCTGGTACCAACACTTCGGTGTTACAGCTTACCAATTTTCCGCTTGCCTGGTATGGCTACCGGTTTCGATGTATAGGAAGCAATGGCACCAGCAACTTGTTCACTACCTCTTTTGCCAACACCTGGACGGGAACAGCAAGTTCTTCCTGGGAAAATGCAGCTAACTGGAGTTGTGGGACTATACCGGATGCAAACACCGACGTAGTCATTAATAGCGGTACTGTAATTATTTCTTCCAATACTACGGTAAGAAGCTTGAAAATAAGTCTTATCTCACAGCTAAGAGTGAAAACGGGCTACAATCTGACGGTACTGAGATAGAAATATTAAACAGTTGTATGAAGGAAGCAGGGATAAAGTAGATAGCTGTTTTACTTGAGATATTACAGCATCGTAGAAAAAGATGTAATCAGGTTATTATATTGTAAACTTGTATGTATATTATCTCGAAGGTTAAATTTACCCCCCTCCTTTTTCCAGTATTTTTTCGATATCACTGGATTTGTAATACATAGATCCTCCTAATTTGGTATAAGGCAAGGTACCATTGATACGGAGCGTTTGCAAAGTGCCGGGAGAAATATTCAACAATTTTCTAACTTCAGCAGATTTGAGCCATTGTTTGCTTGGATGATGTACCGGTTGTTGTAACAACCGGGCTAACTCTGCTAATAATTCCTCTTTAAACTGTAGTAAATCTCTTTTTGTTATCAGCTGGTCTAATTGTAAACCAGTACTGGTTCCACTTGTATTTTCCTTCCCTCCCATTATATAGTCTTTCCTCTAAGATCAAGGCGTTCAATAATCCATTTTCACACTTTAAACCGTATAGGGCGAAATAAGTAAGAATCAACTGTAGCGACTTTGGAAAATCACTGGGAATGACTATAATGAAAGAATTAATTTTTCCAGCTTATTGTATGCTTCTTTGCTGTGCGAAAATTCAAATCGTTGCGTAACAACGCCACCTTTATTGATAACGATAATGGTCGGAAATTTTTTAATTTTTACTTGATTGCTCATCCAGTTTTCTGCATCTGGTACCAGATAAACAGATGTAAATTTTTTACCCTCCGGATGCTTTTGTATCAGTTCTGCCCGACCATTAAACGTTGGGGCGATCACCCTTAGCTTGTTACCTTTTTGATGGAGCATTTCTTCCAGTCGTTGTAAAAATTGGAAGTCGGTTTCTGATAAATTGCCATCCGGAAAACTAACTGCATCCAGGTCGCCCCATACAATCAGTAAAGTAGTATGACCAGATAATTTACTATTATTCCAGGTAGCACCCTTTACATCCGTCATAGAAAAACGTGGGAATGACTGCCCGATTACAACCGATTTTGCTTCACCGGTCGCTGGTAAAATGGGCTGTAATGGTTGTCCGGCAATAGCTGTTTTGACCTGCTTATATATAGCTGTCCAATTAGCGGGAATGGTAGCTTCAATTGCAGTAGCAGAAGTGGCTTCCTTTTCATTTTCGTAGGCCAGCAATGCTCCTTTACTTCCTTTCAACAATCGAATTCCCTGATTAACGGACAAGGCATTGGTAATCCACCCGGTACTAGTAATTCCATTTTGTTTATCGGAAAACGTCACCGCATAGCAAGCATATCCGCAGATCATTTTTGTGCGAGTTGACTGAACCTTTTGCAAGTGATACTCATACTCTTTTGATGTGCTGATCCATTTGCCATTTATCCATTTAGCGGTCTGCCCTTTGTTCAGCTGCACTCTAAGGGTAAAGAAATCTGTTTGATCAGGGTCTATTCTTTTCCAGTTACTGCCCTTGCAATTAAAAGCAAGTAAACTCTGAGCACTGTCATAATATAAATTGGTCCACATAACCGCCGCATCTGGAGGGAAGAAGGACGGCAACAACTTCCTGTTAATAGTAGTTTTAAATCGGATAGTACCTGATGCAAACACAAACACCATTGATACACTGAAAAGGCAGGCAATACTCAGTAACAGATGTTTCATAATACAATAATAAAAGGTCTCGGATACAAAAATCCGAGACCTAATGATATAAATGCAATAAAATAATTATTCACCCGCTAATGCTTCATTAATAGCAGCTTCAAGCTGCGTCTTTCCCTTGTTGTTTTCGAAAGTGGTCTGCACTTCTTTAGAATCATATTCGTAAGTAATGGAGTCCGGGTCGATCACTAAGGGGCCACCTTCTCCACCCACACGGAATATTTGCCCACCTGTACCGGAAATCCCTCCACCGCAGTTGGTAGCAAGATTATAATAAACATGCACTTGCCCGGTAGATTCGTTGGTAGTGACAGTAACCGTACCCGAAGCCTGGCAAAAACCAAGATTAATCGTTACATGTGTTGACCATACTTTTCTAAAGCTTATCCCATCCAGTGATGTGTGGGCCTTGCTTTCCAGATGAGACACCGGAATGGCAGCGGATGCGGGTTGTATAAGGCATAATGCCACTAATGCAATAATAATATATTTCATAATATTTGATTATAAAAAGTGATCGTTTATTAAAATGTAAAGGAATAATTTACCAGCTTGCTCTATTTAAAATCCAAGTGGTAGATAATTGTTATAAAGAGCATTTGCAACGTGGGTAGCTTTAGGGAGGTCGAATAAAAGCAGGCAGCCAGCAGTTGCCTCTTAAGAAGTGGATCAAATACTGACCGGCAGAAAAAAAACTCTTTATAATACACAATTCCCATTCTATATAAATTGAATGGTCGGTATTAACATCAACAACATAAAGTGAAACCATTCTCTACAAAGTTTGTATGTAAAGAACAGCCTGGCTGATCAGAGCGTTTCTAGAATTCGGGAACAATAAAACGCCAATCAGGAATGATCTAAGAAGTTAATCATGCTAAATAAGTTGTATAAAAACCATACATTTTCAAACGATTTATTGCAGCTGAATAAGCTCACAGGCACCAAACAATTTGTTGGTGGATTAGAGTAAAGAACCAGCAAAATCCTAACTAGAAAACAACAGAAAAAAATACATTGCTGTTTTTATTAACCCGTTTATTAAAACAGTACGTTGAATGGTATAATGGTGTACAGGTAGTAGCTGATAGCTAGCTGAGAATAGAAACAACATACAAAAGCCGTTCAACCTGGGGCGAACGGCTTTTATGTTGAAAAAACGAAGATTTTACTTAACGAACGGCATCACTTTATGAATGTCGTTGCCAGTGATATGAAGTTGGTACATACCTACGGGTAGTGTAGAAGCAGGTATCTGTAAACTGTTACTTCCGATAATAACTTGCATCTGCTGCTGGCTGATAAGACGGCCTTGCATATCAGTAATACGAAGCTGCAACCTTTGTGCAACTGGCGAGCCAATAGCTAAGTTCAACTCATTCTTAACCGGGTTTGGATACAATAGCACTGTAGCCTTGCTGCCTTTCATTAGTAGCACTAGTATTTTAGAATACGACTCACTACCGTCTTTACTGGTTTGCCGTATACGGTAGTAAACGATGCTAACAGGCAGTAGTGCCACATCTACATCGGTAAAGATGTAAGAATAATTACTACCCTGGTTTTGCGGCAGCACCTTACCAGCATCTTTGAACCGGGTACCGTCTGTACTGCGTTCTATGGTAAAATAGGCCACGTCCCGCTCATTAGCTGTAGACCAATTTACAATCCCGTGATTGGCTTGTAACCTGGCTGAGGCCGATAGCCATTGCAAAGGCAAAATAGATAAGCTACCACTCACTACAAATCCGCTGAAACTGGTTACCGGAAAGGTTATTTCCCAGCGGCCTAACGTATTGTTCCAATTGACATTGGCAGCTCCAGG
>CAXTDG010000029.1:0-16269 GCA_964242675.1 uncultured Chitinophagaceae bacterium | reverse complement strand
ATACACGGCTTTCAACCCAAAGTCCGAAAAGCCCTTCTCCGCGTGCTCCAGAATGGGGAAGTTGGAGTAGTAGATGGTACGGGCAACGAAATAGTTCTGCTTGGCTTTTTGTAGCTCAACGATGAATTTCTCACCGCTTTCGCTTTCGCAGTAGATGTCGTAAATGGCTTTGCGGTCATTTATATTTTGGCCTTGCTGCTCTGCATTCTTGAATGATAGGCTCACAATCTTTTCGCTTAGTAGTAGTAGAGCGTTAAGAAAATCAATCAATTGTGGTTTACTGGCTTCTTCACCAAAAAGTTTTTTGAAACCAAAGTCCGTAAAAGGGTTTACATATTTCGCCTGCATGGTGTAGGTTGTATTCGCAAATTTAAGATACATATAGTGCGTATCAGCGTCTGCTCCTTGTCATTTGTGCATCGTTTAAGCATTTTACCAAAAGCTATAGCCTGTGTTTACGTTACTTTTGCGCCCCAATAATTATTTCTTGTATTTATAAATGAATCAACCTCAGCAAAAGGTTACGCTTGAGTCAACGCTGAAGAGTGCCGATACGGAAGAAACACTTGATATATATTTTTACCGCCCTATTGGTTTTCAATGGGCATTACTTTGTCGTCGCCTGGGTATTACGCCCAACCCGGTTACCATTGCCAGCATTGTTATAGGCGTTGCCGCCGGATTTCTATTCTACACTGAAAACTTAAAGACCAATATCATTGGTATGTTGCTGCTAATGCTGGCCAACAGCCTCGACAGTGCCGACGGCCAACTGGCCCGCATGACCAACAACAGGAGCCGGTTGGGTCGCCTGTTGGATGGGGCAGCTGGTGGATTGTGGTTTTTCACCATTCACTGTGCTTTGGCTTTGCGGCTGCAAAATGATGGCTGGCACTGGACAATCTGGATTTTATCGATGGCATCGTTGGTAGCCCATATGACGCAGGCACAAATGGCCGATTATTACCGCAACATCCATTTGTTTTTTATAAAAGGCAAAGGCGGCAGTGAGCAGGATAACAGTGTAGAACTAACAGCCGCCCTCAATCAACTTTCCTGGAAAAAGAATTTCTTTGAGAAATTGTGGAAGACTTATTACCGCAACTATACCAGGCAGCAGGAAGCTATGTCGCCTAATCTGCAAAAGTTTATGGGTGAAGTACGGCGCCGCTACCCAACTGAAATACCGCAAGAACTAGTGGCAGAGTTTCGGCCTATGAACAAGCCGCTGATGAAGTACACAAATATCCTTACGTTCAATACCCGCTGTCTGTTCCTCTTCTTCACCTTGTTCATCAACAAACCCTGGATTTATTTTCTGTTCGACCTGTTTGTACTAACCAGCCTGATGATCTACATGATAGTGCAGCAGGAAAAAGTAAGTAAGCATTTTTATACTAAACTGATGGCTAACCCGGCTTTGTAAATGAAAGGAAAAACGTATCGAACACTGTCCTTCATTATTGGGTTGGGCACACTAGCCTATATGGTGTATAAAATTGGGTTGGCTACCATTTGGCAAAATATTCAGCAAACGGGTTGGTGGTTTTTGCCAATTATTGGTGTGTGGGTCGTAATCTACTGGCTCAATGCGTTGGCCCTGCGGGAAATTATTTACGAAAAGAAGCTACCGCAAACCAGGGTTCGTTTCCCAGCTATTTTTAAGATTACCATTTGCGGATACGCAATTAATTATATCACACCTTTCGTAGCATTGGGTGGCGAGCCCTACCGCATTTTGGAACTGAAAGATAAAATTGGGGTGAACAAAGCTACCTCATCGGTACTGCTGTACACTATCATGCACATCTTTTCGCACATCGTTTTCTGGATTGTTTCTATCGTCCTGGTGCTGCTTTTTATTAAACCTGATACCACAACCCTCATTACTTGCCTCGTTACTTTTTTATTTTTCGGCGGGCTGGTGCTATGGGTTTTTAAAAAGTATAAAAAGGGCTTGCTGATAACCACTTTCAATGGGCTGGGTAAACTGCCGGGTCTGAAAAAATGGGTGCGTGCTTTTGCCGATACCCGCCGTAGCAACCTGGAGGAAATTGACGGGCACATCATTGAACTTTTCAGCGAACGCAACGGAACATTTTACGCATCTCTCTTTTTTGAATTCATTGCCCGGGTATTTGGATGCCTCGAAATTTACTTTATTGCCCTGGCCTTACAAGTGAATGTATCACTACTGGATTCTATTATCGTCAGTGCCGGATCTTCCTTGTTTGCCAATGCCATTTTCTTTTTGCCCATGCAATTGGGTGCAAGGGAAGGGGGCTTTGTACTGGCCCTCCGCAGTATTGGGGTAATGGGAAACATTGGCATTTTCATGAGCCTCGTTACCCGTATCCGGGAACTGGTGTGGATACTGATTGGCCTGGTGCTGACACGGGTGAAAACGAGGCTGTAGAAAACAGCCGTTTAAAGTTTAAGGTCTAAAGTTTAAAGTTCTATAGTCTCATCTTGCAAAATAGAATATGCCTTTTTGATTTTTTAGCTACAACTGTTTAGTTAACGTATATCAAAATAAAGAATCTTAAACTTTAGACTTTAAACTTCTCAATTGCAGAACCTTAAACTTTAGACCTTAAACCTTAAACGGCGCTCCATGATTAAAGGACTTCTTTTCGACTATGGTGGTACGATAGATAGCAATGGCAGGCACTGGGCCGAAGTGATTTGGGAAGCATATCAACAGCAGCAAATATCAATCTCGAAAGAAGCATTCCGGGAAGCATATGTATTTGGCGAAAGAGCATTAGCTAAAAATCCGCTGGTGCAGCCGCAGCACAATTTTCTGGAGGTTATGACTATTAAAGTGCAACAGCAGTTTCGCTACCTGGCAGAGAAGGGTTTAATAGAAGAAAATGAAGGACAAATAGCAGCCATTGCACAAGCCTGCAATGCAGTAGCTGTTCAATCGGTGGAAAATGCAAAGCCTGTTTTAGAAGGCTTAGCTACTCGTTTTCCGCTGGTGCTGGTGTCCAATTTTTACGGTAATATTCAAACGATACTAAACACATTTGGCATTCGGAACTTGTTCAACGAAGTAGTAGAATCGGCTGTGGTGGGCGTTCGCAAGCCCGACCCGGCAATCTTTAGTTTAGGCGTAGCGGCACTCGGTTTTGCCGCAAATGAATGCGTAGTCATTGGCGATTCTTTCAGCAAAGACATAGCTCCGGCCCATGCGGCAGGTTGTAAAACCATTTGGTTGAAAGGAGATGGATGGGGCGATGACCCCACAGACGTGTCGGCTACTGATATAACAATTACTGATTTCGGGCAATTGCCGGAGGCGATTGAGCAATTGCAAAATAGATAAATTAAAAGGGCAGAAGAGAAATAATCATTCCTTTCCCGCTGCCTGTATCCCACCTTCTACCAACGCAATTTTCTGCTCCCGGTATAGTTTTCCCAACGTCATTTTAAAAGTCTTTTTACTCATCCCAAAAATATCGTAAATCGTTTCGGGGTCGGTTTTGTCGTGGTAGGGGAGATGGCCTCCGTTTTCCTGAAGCAGCCTTAGTATTTTTTCGCTTTCGCCTTCTACCCGTTGGTAGCCCCGCTGGCCGGCAACTACATCTACCCGGTAATCTTCATTTTTATCATCTGGCAGGTAAATCTTTTTTATGAATCCGGGAAAACTATCGCCAGGACTGATGTTGCGGTAAATTTCGTTGTGGTGCAGCACGCCAGTGTGCTGCTGGTTAATAACTACCACATACCCAATATCGGAGCGGCGTAGCACCACCAGGTTCACAGCATCTCCTTCTTTTACCGTCAGGCGTTCATTTTGCAAACTTTCCTCGACCCTTTCGGTAGCTGCTACCCGACTGGTTGATTCATCTTCGTAAATTAGTACCAGATATTCTCCACCAGTACGCATGGGTTGCACTTGCTGGGTGCGGGGTACAAATAAATCTTTCATCAGTCCCCAATCCATAAAAGCACCTTGCTGTGTAGTGCTTACCACTTTCAGCTTTACAATGTCGCCCACCTGCCCTAGCGGTTGTTGGGTGGTAGCAATGGGGCGGTCTTCACTGTCGGTGTATACAAACACTTTTATATCATCGCCTACTTTGGCATCTGTCGGGGCAAACCGTTTGGGTAGCAAAATGCCTTCGGTACCATCATCCAGGTACAATCCAAAATCTACTATCCGCAACACTTTCAACGTATTATATGCACCAACCTTTATCATGCTATTGTATTAATGAAGCCAAAGGTAGCCGAAACCGTCAGCTACCCATTGCTTACTTACTAATGCATCAGCACAATCTTTTCATTTACCCAGCCTTTTTCTTCCAGGTAAAATTTTACCAGGTAAGTGCCGGTAGGGTAGGCCCCCAGGTCGAAAGTGTACTGTCCTTTTTTGTCGGATGCATTTATTCTTTGCAGCATTTTGCCGGTGAAGTCAGTAATGAAAAACTCTTTTACCGAAGGAGGTATCTCTATAGTGAACCGGCCTATAGATGGATTGGGATATACTTTTATGGCAGGGTTGGCAACGGAGATATTTACAGCCAGCGTTGGAATTTCAAGTGTTGTGCAGGCTGGCGCAAAAATCATTTCATCAATCAGCCGCACCATCAGGTTGTTCAGCAGTTCTACTTTAAATTCATCGGTAGTAGGCTTAATGTGGGCGTTACCAATGCCGCTATCATCTGTAAGAAAAACATAGCTGCCATTGGTAGCCAGTGCCAGGCAACGCATCAGGTACTCGGTACTTTTATCAGCACCACTACACACAACTGGTATAATACGGATGCCCATGGTGGCGGCCTGGTGCATCAACTGGCTCATTCTTTCTCTTTCACCATCGTGTGGTGGCGCATCCAATACCAAAAAGACAATCCGGGTACGGGCTTCGGCATTCCATCTCAGGCTAGTAAGCGTTGTTGTCAAAGCTTCTTCCACGGCTTCTGGTCCATCGCCGCCACCATTGGCTGATTGATGACTAATAAAATCTGTCAACTGGGTAGCATCCGTTTGCAAAGGGCTAAAACGGGTGAGGTATTCATCACCTTTATCCCGGTAAAATACAGCGCCGGTACGCAGGGTAATGTCTTTGTGTGCAGCAGCGGTACGAGTAATAATATTGTTCAGTTCAGTTTGCAGATAACGGATTTCATCGCCCATGCTGCCGGTAGCATCTACTACAAAAGCAATGTCTACAGCATTGGAAATAGAGCAAGGCCGGTTGAGGACTGTTCCATTAATGCCATTTGCAAATAGTACTGGGTTACTCAATTTTTGATTGCCACAGTACAACGTATAAGTAGATTGGTCGTTTTTACCACTATCTAGGTTATCCCATAGTTCAGCTTTGCCGGTATTATCTGTTATTGCTTGCCACACGGTATCTGTTGTATTGTTATTTACCAGCCATACCTTTTCGTTTATTACCGGTTTGTGTTCGCCATTTTGCACTTGTACACAGTAGCGGTTTCTAAAAGTGATCCGCCAGTGTTGACTCCATTCTTTAAACTCATCTTTGGTGTAGTCGTTCCAGAGTTTCCATTTTTTAAAGTCGCTCAGTTCACCGGCAGTCAGCAGGCCGGAGGCAGGTTTCACGGTGCTACTATCAGCTGCGTAATGTCCCTTTAATATAATTGATTCACTTTCTCTGCTAACAGTGCCTGTAGCATAAGTCGATTTAGTAAAATAGGCTTTTTTATCCACTGCAATTCCCGGGGTCATATCCCTAATGGAAGCTACAGATCCGGTAACATCTCTACGTTTCTCTGTAGCATAGCCGGTTACTATCACTTCCTCCAATTTTGCTTCAGTTGGGTGAAGCATAATGCTAATAGTGTTGAAGGTATCCTTGAGAGTAATAATGTACTCAGCAGTTGTAAACCCTACTGCTTTGCAAACAAGCGTAGCAGGCAGTTTTATTATAGTAATTTTAAAATGCCCATTGCTATTGGTTGCCACACCTATTTTGGTGTTTTTGATTAATATAGAAGCAAAGCCAATGGGTTCACTAGATTCGTTTATCACCTTTCCGGCAAGAGAAAAAGGTTGGGCCGCTGTAGCAAGTGGCCAGTTAAGCAACGCCACGCATACTATTAAAAGAAAATTTCGCATAAACAGGTTTTGCCTGTCTGGATGCGTTAACCGTTTTGATTACACAACGGAGGAATAAATTATAGAATGTAAAATCAGGTAGTAGAGGAAAAGAAACTTTTTCTTTTTATAGCTCCTTCCCGATTGCTTATAAAGTAAGCTACCAGTATAGTAATCAAAATATTAAGTGGGAAAACTTCGGTAATCCTTACTGTTAGAGCCCCAAGTACAGCAACAAAGAAGAATAGACTTCTGGCCTCACTTCTGTATTTAAAAACATTGATGGATAAATAAACAAGTAAGCCCAAGAATAAAATAAAAAACAAGCTGCCATAATTACCCAATAGCGGGGGATAGAAAGATTCTCCGCCGCCTGTTATTGCATTAGCATCAATGAGTTTACCGAGAGCCGTTTTCAAAACAGAAATCGCATTGGTAGCATTTCCAAACTTTGTTGAAATTAATTGTGCATGCTGTAGCTGACTTCGCATAAGGTCTACTCTCACATTCCACGAAAATTGTGAGTCACCAGAAGCTCTGCCATTGAAAGTATCTATAAAAAAATATAGAATAATACTAAGTGCTAAAGCTGTAGCAATATAAATAAGTCGGTGCTTTTTGGCTCGGTACAGCACAGGAAACACTAGCATAATGAGCATGAGAATAAGGCCCGTAGTAGAAATGGACAACAGAAAGTTGCTAAAAATAGCCACCAAGAGCAGCCCCCTTCTTATCCATAGAGGTCCATTATAGAAATAGCGAACAATAAAAAAGGAAAGGCAAGTAATAAAACCTGTTCCACTAGGAAGTTCGTAAAACCCTGGGACCCGCCCTAGTAGGGGGGTATAAATACTAGGGCCCCAACGAAACTGCTGAGTAGCTACTTGGTATAGCTGAACCAGAATGGTAAGAACCAGTAAAAAAGTGACTACAGTCACCAGGCGTTTCAAAAAGGACTGGTCAATGTGGCCACACAACGAAAAAATAAGCAGCAAAGGCAAACACCATCGAAAGCCAGCTACTACCATCAGCGGTTCGTAGAGAGAAAGACACGCAACTAATAAAGTAAAAACTGAAAACCCAATAAAATAGGGGGCAATATTAGGAGGATATCTCTTGCTTTTTATAAGGCTAATGATGCTAAGAAGGAGAATAAGTGCTAAAAAAAAATCTTTCGACAGGTTGAGGAACAATAGGTAGGAGGGAACGGAAAAGCCCGAAAATTTTAAAAACTCACGTATCGAAAAGAGGGGCGTACAAGCTATCGTAAAGAGGAGCAGGTTTTGAATAGACCTAGTTAGCTTGGGTTCCATGTAGAGGAAGAGAAAATAAAATAATTATAGCTATCAGTATTAAGCCTAAATGTGAAAATTATGTCTGTTTTCTTACTTATGCATTCAGCTTAGGTAATCTTACAAAAATATCTCTGGTTGAATCTTAAGTCATTGTAGGAAGATTTTCAAACTATCTGTACAGGTTCTGCTTAACGAAGCAAACTCATACAGTTAAAACGCTGAGATAGAATAACCCCGGTATAGCAAGCCCCGTACTTATTTAAAAAAAACTCACCATGGCAGTAAGCAAAATAATCATTAAGTAGTTGTAGATTATTATTTAGTAAGCAAAATCTTCAACTTAATAATCATATTCCCTTCTGGACATATTCCAACGTAAACCAATGGTAAACATCGTTGTATTATTATTAAGCAATGGAGTAGCCACATAGTGGTAAGGCCTATATAACATTGACCCATCAATGAAAAGGTTCTCCTTTATTTCGTACGAAGCTGCAAGACTGGCATTTATGGCTTTTACTTTAGTACCACTGCCTATATGAAAGTTATAGTCTCTTATTCTTGGATTAGGGCCGGAGCTTCCAAATTGTACATAAGGAAGCAATGTATTGCTGCCAAAATTATATCCGGCACTATCCAGGCCCTGCTCCCATGCAATGATTTTAGCGGTAATGTACAGTCGATTAATAGGTTGGTAACGTACTATACCAATTGCTTCCCGCACATTAGCGCCCAGTGGATGTGCCAGTGGTAGCTTATAGTGGTTGTAGCTGGATACACTATCATAATGTGCATAGGTAAAGGGGCGAATAGAGTTATACTCCACCTGCAAGTCCAGGTTGCGGATGCCAAAAGCATCTACATATTTAGCTCCTACCTGTACCGCTTGTTTATTGGCCCACCATCCGTTGCCCGATTTTATTTCACTCAGCTTAAATTCATCAATCATTACCTGCCCATATACCTGTACCTTTTTAGCAATATTGGCTTTCACGTCAAAGCCTATATTAGCATTATCCGGGCTACCATTTTGCCCTTCTATCCCTCTTAGAAAAATAACCGGTAACAGGTAAGAAAACTCGTACCGGTCTTCCCGGCCAAATATGATAGACTCAAATGCACCAATATTCAGCCACTTGGTAGCATTGATGCTAAAGTGATGTAGTGTCATGTACTTATTCGGCAGCCGTTGGTCTCCCCGGCTGGTAGCGTACGAGGGCGTAAGCTGTGCATAAATATTCGTGTAATTGATCTTCCAGATGCGGGTATTGAGTTTTAGAAATAAGTAAGGGCTACCAAAATCGCTCAGGAACAGACTGCGATAGCCGTTGCCAATAAAGTTTTTATCGAAGCCAAACTGCATGTTAATGTACTTCGTCACGTTCCAGGTAGCGCTACCTCTAAAGTCATAATAATCTGTAGCATTCTTTTTAAACGGTTTCCAAAAGCCTGCACCAGGTACTGCGCTAAACTTGCTTACAAATTCCTGGTAAAATGAGGGGCCTCTCTCCTGGTTATCAGTTATATATATGTTGAAGCCAATTTTGTTAGCAATCAAGCCCCTGGCAGTTACACCTTTGCCATTTAAAAAGGGTCGGGTGCCATCCATTTCTGTCTGCACACTCTGCTGCTGGTTAATTGCAGGGTTCACTGACAGATAAAAATCTTTTTGATTTACCTCCAGCAGGTTGCCTTTAGATGTGTAAAACGGACCAATAGGGCGTTTGCTTTTCCAACTTTCCCGGTAGTGGGCTGCATACTCTGCGTTGTTGCTTAAAAGGCGATCTATATTGTATTGATCTACTTTCGAAAAGTTACTTGCATTATTTCCTGCTGTCATGGCACTGTCAACCATTTCAGCCTGCTGCGTATATACTCTACGCATATATGGCTTCACCGTGCTTAGGTTGAAATCGTTATTGGTTTGCAGTTTTATTTCCATCCGGTCCAGCAGCCACTGTTCCTTACCGCCAAAAGGAAGATAAGTAGTTTGAGAAAAAGCAATGAAACTTACTAAGCTTAAAAAAGCAGTGGCAAAGCAATATCTTTTTTGCATGAAGCAGGGTTTGGTCAGTATTTCGATAAATAAATCAGGTAAGTAACACCCGGAATATTAACAAATGTAGTTATTGTATCTGTTGGCTTCTTTTTTTGTTGATAAACAAACGCCTTTTAGCTATCCAAAAAGTGATCTATTAAATTAGGATAATAGAGAACTAAGCACCTATGGTAATAGAATATTGCAACGGCTGATAGTCTTAATTATTAAAAAAGTTTTCAAAACTTTGCTTTATTCTGAAGAGATCATTCTAAAGTGCTTCGTGCTAATCTGCTTATAAGCGAAAAAAACTACTGAATATATGTAAGCTGTAAAATTTATATATGCATTAATTTTAGTCAGGCCGCTAATGTTAAATGGTTGTTTCAATGAAGTTAACAAATGTGCTCCATGGCAATTTGGCCAGTAGATTAGTAACGAATACCATCAGGATGCAGACAACGGCGACCCCAGCCTTTTCATTACTTGCCTCAATCCTTCTTAAACTATGATTCATCGATATTACGTAGACGGCGTCACTAACGAAATTGTAATTGACTTCACCGCTACTAAAGACTGTTCAATTACCTTTTCTCTTCTTTCTGGTCACAGGCTGGTAACAGACTTTGTACAGAACGTGTTCTTCAAACAAGGTCGTCGCAAAATCCGCTGGGGTAAAAATGATTTTCTTTCCAAGCAGGTAGCTGCCGGCAATTATACTATTGCTAAACTGGAACACAATATCAAAGTTGAGCCGGTACAGCCAGTTATTGGCAACAGCAGTCGGTACTGGCAAAAGAACCGTTTTGGTAATCAAAAGGCTGCAACCGATGCCGTAAGCATTGGCGGTTATCTCTATATTACTACTGTTTTACTGAAAGTGGCATTGGTTTTTCCCGTGTAAAGCTGGACAATGTGCGGGAACGTTTGGACGTTACCCCACCCCGTGGTTGCTGGAATCATAGGCTCAGCAGAAGCGCAGATAGCGTGTATTCATTGCATTTTGTGGTTCGCAATGGAGTGGGCAAAATGGTGGTTTGTGGTGTGAAGGTGGACGATGCCAATACAGCCATTGCTTTTCCGGCAGTGGAATAAGGAGTATTCACGGTGATAGTTATAACAGTACATACAATACCATAGCAGCTAGAAGTACACCCAACACCAATGGATTTGAGATGGTTACGCAGGTGAATGATATTGCCATAACGTACGACAACACCAGAGTAGTACAAGTTATACAAGCGGCTAATAAACTGGCAGTGGTTGATTTTAGAACTAACACTACCCTGAATGAATTAGCACTTACTAACCCTACCAGAGTATGCAGGCGAACGGATGGTTTGTTCTGGTGCATCAACAATAGCAATAAGATTACGCAGATTTCGCTTTCGCCTACTGGCATTTTATCTAAAACCGGAAAGGAATTAATATTGGTCGGCTGTGATGATGTTGATTGTTCTCCCGACGGCACTAAGTTACTTATTACCACAACTGCCACTTATCAGGCACATACTTACGCTACTAATACGCTGCAACGCATTGAAACCATTGGTGCTACTGGTGGTTTCACTACTAATGCTGCCTATGCTGATAACAAACTCGGATTCCTTCCAAATTCGGCAGTCGCTGCATTTGATGTGAATGGTGTATGGCTGGTAGAGCGGGCTAATTACATGATCAAGCACTTCAATGCAACGAAGGTCATGGACAAATTGGTCGAATGGCAGGAAGGCTTTTACACGTTGGGTGTTCTGCCTACGGCTAATGATATTTTCATCCACTACCGCCGCTACCAGATCGACAGAACAAAAGACCGTACTGAACAAGGTTTTTCTCGCCTGACCCATAACTTTACCTACCTAGCTAGCAACTACACAACCGGGTTTTGTCAGAATCAATACCCGGTTGTACTTTCTGATGGGCAGCTTTATGCTATCAGTAGGCATAACAGCGGCGCATACAACATTGTAAAAATTACTGATACTGCTTATACTTCGGTTTACAGCAATAGCTACAATTTTTCGATGTACAAAAATGGAGTGATTTACTACGGCTACGAGACCAGACCCGACTTGGGAGGAACTATTTATTTATGTAAGCGACTCATTACTTTTTTAAATGGGGCTATTACGGTTGGGCCAGAGATTGTAAAGTTTAGGAAAGTGCGTACGAGCCTGACAGACGCCAACGCTGGCCTGGGAGGCGAAAAACTGGGCGATGGTTACCTCGTTAATAGCGATGGCAATGGCTCTAACCCTATATTCGATACGCAAGGCTATCATTTAGCTCATTATCGGGAAGGTGTAGATGAGGTATACGATTGGCAGACCTGGTGGCAGACCGATAGAAATTATGAGGGGCCGTTTCCATTAGGACCTCGGTTTGAGATTGGTAACGGAACTAATAATCCCGGTGCAGGTATCGTCTGTCCGGGCGAGGAGTTTTGCATTGGCTCACAGAAGTGTGAGTTCTATGTATGGCATAACCGGGGCCTCAAGTAAACATGAAAAAGATATTTTGGAAGAACGGCCAGTTTCTGCTGGAATTTGGTACCTAGCCTACCTGTGATGGCGATGACATCAAAAAGGGTAAGGCACATAAGGGCATGGCCGGTAACCCTTTTATTACTTACTGTTATACACTAATTCCAAACAAACCAAATTTACCTTTTGGGGCAATGAGGAAAACCCATTCGGATCGGTAGATGAATGGGAAGAAGAGATTACCCATATTCACTAATCTGAACTACCCATTGCTCTCAATGCCAACAAGGTTTTTCCAGCCGAAAGCAATATAATTGACTTGCTGGCCGGAGGGCCAAACATGTATGTGGATGTACCAGACAGATCAGGCGGGTGGCAGAGAAGCCAGACCAGCAAAAGAAGTGGCCGCATCGTAAAAAGCACCTATGATTACGAATATCCTAATCTGTTCATCGAAGGTGGTACGGGTGGCGGAGAAGGGCATTATATAGAGCGGGAATTACCTAACCACGGAGGCTCATGGATGCTAAAAATAGATATTGCTTTCGTGTTAGTAATCCAGACCCTTACAAAGACGTAGACCCAGCGCTGGTGATGCTGGATGAAGGCAACAAAACAATACTAAAAGTAGGGATGGGTTGGATACCGAGTGCTGTGGAGCCGCTAAGAGGCTATGCTAAAGTAAAGGCAAACGGTGTTCCTTTATTTGCTACGCCGAGCGGCTTTGGTAGAGCAGCCGAACTACAGAAGTTTATTCGGGTGAATGACTTTAGGACACTCATCGTCTACTTCGATGGTCATCTGCATACTGCAAAATACCATACCTATCAACAGCAGACAATGCAGCCGCCTGCCGATAGTTTAGCCTTTCATCCGGCTAAACTTCGCTTGCAAGTAGTTGACGTTGGAGAGGTAGCGATTGGCAAAGAGAGCCGGTTTATTATGCAGTCGAATAAATTACAACAATCCAATATCAAACAACTACTATTCTAATGGAACAAGTAGCGTGTCGAGTAGTGTGTACATATCAATGGAAAAAATGGGTTAACTAAAAAGAAAAATGGACTTCTTTAAAACAAGAATTTTAATTTTCTTCCCTTATAAAAGCAGCTTTACGTTATAAGGAGGTGTATTTATAGCGGATTGTATTTACAAGATCGTATAGATAATATTGCCTATTCTTTAATAAGCTAAAAGCAATTTGCTTCATTTTGTTATCAATTATACCGGCACTTTTCAGATTTTCTATATTTTCCCTGTTGGCAAGTGAGCGGATTTTGCGGACTCTTTCAAGCCATTGCGTCGGTTTTTTGTACTGGTATAAGCAGCTGTTGATGGTTCGGAAGAACGAGGTGTAAGTAGTGTGATAGAGTAGTTGCTTCGCTTCAAACCCCAGTTGATATTTTTGTATAAAGTAATCTGATAAACGCTTAAAATGAGAAAAGAAGAGTGATTCGCTAGCAAAACTCGCTACAGTAGTTGATAGCGATTGCTTGCTTTTATCTATTGTATAGTGATAATTGGTAGTTGGGTCAAAAACAATTGTTTCAATGTATTGCAGGTACTCCATTATGAAAATGGAGTCCTCTTTAAATGTAATAGCTTCTTTAAAGCTAATGTTATACGCCCGAATAATAGACAGGCGGAACAATTTAGCAAACGGAACACCCCAGGGTATCCAATTTAGCTTAGGAAGGTTATGAAACGCTGCTGCCAATGAGGATTTGTGATAAGGAAAATTACACCATTTGTATGTGTGTTTTTTGCCATCTGTATCCAGCACTTCAGCCACAAAATCCTGAAAAAAATAAGTTTTGCCGTCGATGTCTTCCCGTAATAGTTCTTTAAAACTGGTAAGGCAATCAGGAGATAAATAGTCGTCTGCGTCTACAAATAATACAAACTCATTTTGTGCTACAGTAAGCCCCTGGTTGCGTGTGGCTGATACACCTTTGTTTGTCTGGCGATGGTACTGAATACGAACATCTGTAGCTGCAAGTTTACGGCAAGTTGGTGCTGTGATGTCTTTACTGCCGTCATCTATTACAATTACTTCGTAGTTTTTGTAAGTTTGGTTAAGTATACTCTTCAGGCATCGGCCAATTACTGAGGCGCCATTGTAGACGGGGACGATGATGGAGAAAGCAGGTTGTTCATTTACCATTGTATACCAGCTATTGATTCAATTTTGTAAAAGATGTAAGTCTTCAAAATAATTTTGTCTTTGCTTGTTTATAAATTATTGGCTTTATACTGCTATCAACCATATTGAGCCCTCCTGGCAGTAATGCGCTGTAGGCTAAAAGCTATTAGGGTAGCTAAAGAAGCTCCCGCCATATTGAGAATGACATCATCTATGTCTGCCTGGCCAATATTTAATAGAAACTGCAAACATTCGATAGAAAAGGTGAGCCAGAAGCAGAAAAGTAAAACCTTTTTATACTTATTGTACTTTTCAATCCAAATAAGGAAGAAAGGGACTGGGAAAAAAAGTAGAAAGTTGCCAATTAACTCCCTGAAAAAGTAGAACCAATCGTTGTCGTACCATTGCATCCTTTGTGAAAATAGTTTCAATTTATTAAAAATCGGTATAATGTTTACACCCTTGTCAAATGCAAATAAATGTATTGTTTGGCGAGTGTCATTACCTCCAGCTAGAAATACAAGGTAAACAACAACAGAAAAATAGAGGTAATATAGGATATATTTTAATTTCATTGTGTTGTAGAGTTCTCAGTCAAATGACAATTGGTAAATTCAACTATATTTATTCACAGATTTTAATTTTAAAAACAGTAAAACAAATGTCAACTCTGATAAACTCAAAAAAATATAAAAGGAAGATGATAATAGCGTATAGCAGTCTTTGCTTTATGGGTTAGAAGCAGCAGTTCTCTTCAATTCCCGGATTTTTATTTTAATTAGAAATTCGTAATATGAAATGTTGGTGCAATATATGAACCCGGCTTTACCTTCCAGAAATCCAAGATTTATAAAATAAGCTTGCACAAAACGTAGAAAAGGCCATCCTGGTAACCCGCTTAGCCACGATTTCAAAGCAGGATTGCGAGTACTGGTGTTTTTTGAAAATATATTTTTAAAGGGGGGGCGGTTGTGAAGGCGAGCCAAGGCTTCCTGGCTTGAATATTTATTGTGCCTTTCTATCCATTGTGCCCATCCTTTAGAAAACCCGAAATGTAGATAAGGCTCTTTGACGTATTCTATTGTCCCGTTTACCTCTCCTTCTTTCTGTCCATGTCCAAAATCGGTGAATCTGGCTCTGCCTTTGCGCATTAATCTAAATTGCCATTTAGGGAAGTTGTCACAATGCTTTAGCCATTGGCCTTCTAACATCATCTTCCAGCAGCAATAATAGCCTGCAACCTTATCAGCAGCATTATTTGTCGCTTCGAAAATGGCTTGTTTAAAAGCTAACGTTACTACTTCATCTGCGTCCAAAAATAATATCCAGTTGTGCTTTATAGCAAGATGGTCGAGTGCATGATTTCGCTGATCACCAAAACTTTTGAAGGTGTTGTGACTGATAGTAGCGCCAAACTGTTGTGCAATTTCTACTGTTCTATCAGTACTGCCCGAATCAAGTACATGAATGTCATCACACCAGTTTAATGCGTTTAAGCAGGCTGGCAGGTCTTTTTCTTCATTCTTGGTTAGTATTATAGTAGAAAACATTTAAAATCAGATTTAGGTGGGTACTTAATTCCTGCAAAATTTTATTGCTGGTATCCACAAAATGGCACTTGGCGTGTAAATTTTGTTTGTTAGAAAAAACTATCCAGTCGGTGATATGCTGTAGATTTATTATAAATAATTAAAAGGGAGATAGAAATTTATTTGCTATTTTTTATCATACCTATCCAGCTTCTTACGATCGATTTTCGTATCTTCCAAAAGCGGTAGAGTTTGTTTTTCGTAATCCTGCCATACTGCTTCTCCCAAAAGGGAACGCTATATTTTTTCCATAAACTATATCCAGGGTGTGACCATTTACCTCCAAAATCCCAAGGTTTAGGGGAACCTACAAAATGAATAATAGAGGTAGCGGCGTTGGCGGGTTCAGCATGAGCAGGGACCCATTCATTATTAAATCTTGCTGGTAATTTTGCGAAGTTTCCGCCGGTAATAGCATTTAGTAGTGCTTGATCACAGGAACGAAGTTCGTATGGATGTTTTTTACCAATTTCCATACACTTCTCAAAAAGATTATTTTCCTTCCAAACCGGGATATTAAATAAAATTACACCCGAATTAAAATAGCTTGTATGTTCATCCCATCCCATTGCGCTTTTTAGAAAATTCCAGTCTATTGACCAGACTGCTTCAGAGCCAAACACTGCTGCTAATGGTTCTTTCTGAA
>CAXTDG010000028.1:0-16313 GCA_964242675.1 uncultured Chitinophagaceae bacterium | reverse complement strand
TTGTACACCCGTCCAGCCGGTTACCGGGTTGGGTCTTTGCTTGGGCCGGTACCAGGGTAAAGCTGTAGTAGCCGTATTGGCACCGGCGTAGTATTGTATTTCTTCCCCATTATTTTTGTACCAGACAGAATCAGGAACATTGGTAAAAGGTCCGGTCATGTCTCTGATTTGTTGAATCTTCGTTCTGGCATCAGCTAATTTAGTTGTCAATAAATTCCAGCGTATCAGGTCGAATTTGCGGACACCTTCATGCCCAAATTCTAAATAACGTTCGTTTACAATAGCATCAAAGAAACCAGCCTTTGTAGTAGGCGTTGTTCCTATTGCTGCTGTATTGCCCCGGTAGGCTCTTTTACGCACTTCTTCAAAGGCATTAATTGCATCTTGTGTCGGATTACCATTTATTTCATTTACTGCTTCAGCATACATCAACAATACATCTGAATAACGAATAACGGCCCAGTTGTAACCAACATTCAGCACTGTACCAGGCAGAAGGGGTACCCGCCAGTCACGGCGATATTTTCCGGTGTTCAATTCACCCAAGCGGCGTTGCGTTTTAATATTAGTAGCCGATGTAACCTGGTAAGATGTGATGGTAACATCCCGGCGGGTATCTACCGAATCAAACGCATAGAAATAATTTGGAAGTATTACAATACCACCACCACCGGCACCATACCGGGTAGTGTTAGCAAGGTTAGGCCCATCGTAGTTGCCCATACGGCTATCGCTATTAGCATTACCACCGCCAGCTCCTATTTCAAATAGAATTTCGCCCTGCGGGTCATAAGTAAATGATGTTACGTTTCGCCAAACCGTTTCATAATTGGGGTTAAGCGTATGCTGTGTTCGATTAGCCATCAGCGTAGCACATTCGTCCCTAGCGATGGTGTAATATTTTAGGTAATCAGCACGCCTTTCCATTTGGCCATTACTCCGCAAAGCATACCCACCCCGGAACAGTGCAATACGAGCCCGAAGTGCAATAGCAGATCCTTTGGTAATACGTTCGTTGCGGGCTACTTCTGTACGCCAGGGTAGCAAGTCTTTTGCTGTAGCCAAATCGGCGAGTATTTTATCATAAGTGGAATCCCGGTTAGTCTGGCCAATGAACAAGTTAGTCTGTTGGTACGACGGAATCATTGGCGCTGGCACATCGCCCCAGGTACGGATGAGTTCAAAATAAAACTGTGCCCTTAGGGTTAAAGCTTCTCCATATAGACGACGAAGTTCTTTTCTGTCGGCATTGCTAGTATCGGCAGAAGCAAAGGCAGTCATTTTCGGTATCTGTTCTATACACAAGTTAGCTTTTTCAATACCTCTATACAACTGGCGGAAAGGGTTAGAGATTTCAGTATTTGTAAGCAATAACTGATAGCGACCAACACCCCGGCGGCCATTATCAATATTACCACTTACAATACCTTCATCGCTATCGTAAGGGTAATACATGCTTAACCGGATGCCATATCCATTATCTCCTTGTAGTTCATCGTACACACCTATAAGGGCCGTGGTAGCGTTTGGAACACTTGAAAAAACTTCTTCAATACTAAATTGTGAACCTGGCTCAACCTCTGTCCATTTTTTACAGCTCTGACTACTAGTAACTATTACTGCAAGACTGGCAAGCAGGATAAAATTTTTAAACGTCTTATATTTCATGAAAGCAATCATTAAATGTTATAAAGAAAGGTTTACACCAAATACCCAAGTACGGGAACGAGGATAGGCAGCAAAGTCAACACCAGGAGTCAGTGGATCGCTACGACGGGCTGATACATCTGGGTCAAAACCACTGTAGCTGGTGATTGTAGCCAAGTTATTCACTGTAGCAAATACCCGCAGGCTGCTGATTTTGGCTCGTGTCACTAAATTCTTAGGTAGGGTGTAGCCCAGTGTTACGTTGTTGATGCGTAGGTAAGAACCATCTTCTACTGCCCAAGAGTGCAGCCAGTAGCGTTGTACCCGTACTGGTGTCCAAATTTTGGCATTTACATTTATAGCAGCTAGCTCCTTCGGGTCAGTTACATACTGACCAGCAGCATTGATATAAGTGAACCGATCTTTCATAACGTTTAGCACATTCAGGTTACTGAACGCACCATCTGTCCACTCAATTTTGTTGGCGTTATAGATGTCATTCCCAACCACGAAGTTTACGAATACGCTGGCATCAAAGTTTCCATATACAAACTGGTTATTCCAGCCACCGGTAAATTTCGGATTAGCGTTACCGATAATAGTCCGGTCGCCATCAGCTGTAATCTGACCATCACCATTCAGGTCTTTCCATTTTAAAGAGCCGGGTTGTGGTGTACCATACACACCATTTACCGCTATGCCCGGTTTGATGGTATATGTGTTAGTTGTAGCATTGTAATTGAAATCGTCTACACCGTAGAAACCATCGGTTACAAATCCGTACATCTGTCCAATTGGTTCGCCAACTTTTACTACATAATCATCAGCTCCATCACTACCCTGCCAGCCAGAACTACGGGTGATCTGCGTTGGGCCACCTAAGCTTTCCACTTTATTGCGGTTGAAAGCCACGTTGAAATTTGAGTTCCAGGAAAAATTACGTTTCTGAATAGGTATTGCATTTAATTGGAATTCTAAACCTCTGTTGGAGGTAGCACCAATATTGCGAATCTGGGAAGTATATCCGGTGGTAGGAGGAATTGCTAGTGCCAGCAACAGATCATTTGCTGTATTCTTGTAAGCGTCTACTGTTAACTGTATGCGGCTATTGAGGAATGACAGATCAATACCTATGTTGCGGGTAACGTTCTTTTCCCAACGCAGGTCGGGGCTGGCTAACGCAGTAGGTGCAAAGCCAGGTAAAATAGAATGGTTTAGTGCATATTGACCAGTAACGCCGTATAGTTGTCTGTATAATAAATCTCCAATACGATTGTTACCAACAGCACCATAGCCAAAACGAAGTTTACCATCCGTTAACCAACGAGCATTTTGGAAAAAGGATTCTTTAGAAAACCGCCAGGCAACTGAGCCAGATGGAAATATAAGAGAACCATTTTCTGGTGAAAATTTAGAAGATCGGTCTGACCGAACATTAAAGGTTGCCAAGTATTTATCGTCATAGCTATAACTCACCCGGCCAAACAATGAAAATATTCGTGCAGGTGGATTTAAATTGGAGGAAGGCAGCGGCTGTGATGAACCAGAAGGGGCCGAACCTAAACCCAGGTTAGCCAGCGCTTTATCAGCAGTGATGTCAGCAGGAAAGAAACGGGTTTCTGTATAGTTGCTACTTGACTTGAATTCTACTGTTTCCTCACCAGCTAATATACTAAAAGTGTGGTGTCCTTTATAATTATTGATACCGTATTGAAGTGTGTTATTGTTATTAATAGTGTTATTGCTCTGATCACCAATAGAAGCAATTGGCAAAGAAGCGTATTGACGAGCTGTGCTGGTGATTTTGCTATAGAAAAGTGATTGGCGAATAGCTGTATTGTCGTACCCAACAGTAGAACGAAAGGTTAGGTTCTTAGTCAGATTAATGTTGACATACCCGGTAAGGTAAGTAGCTTTCGTACGCTGGTTGCGGTACTCGGCTTGTGTAAGTAGTACCGGATTAGTAGCTCCGCTAGATGCCAAGTAATATGCTTCGTCAAAATCATCGATACCACCATTAGGCTTGGGGATTTCAAAAGGTCGATAGGTTATAGCATGGCGTAGGCGGTTGGTTGTACGGGTACCACTGGTGGTAGTACCGGCTCCGCTTATTGTTTGGTCAAGATAACGGACGTTGAAACCTGCCCGTACTTTATCAGAAATTCGCTGATCCAATTTGAAGTTCGCCAGGTAACGTTCAAAGCCCGATTCCAATTGAACCCCATCTTCTTTATTAGCGGTCAGGCTTAAGCTAAAGGTAGTTCCACCATTACCACCACTTACCGAAACGTTGTGGTTTTGAAACAATGCTTTGCGGCCAAATACTTCTTCCTGCCAGTTGATTGGTTTTATGTTTTTATAAACCTGTAGTGTATCGAAGGTAGAACCGTACGTATTGTAGAAGGTAGAAGTATCCGCACCGCCTACCAGCTTGCTCCTCTCATATTGCCATAATACAAAATCATAAGGGCTAAGTACATCCATCTTCTTCGTTAGTTCCCGCCAGCCTACTTGTCCGCTGTAGGCTACTACTGTTTTGCCGGAACGACCGCTCTTTGTGGTAATGAGTACTACTCCATTGGCGCCACGGGCACCGTAAATAGCAGTAGTAGAAGCATCCTTCAATACATCAATAGAAGCAATATCCTGCGGTGCAATAACGGATAAGGCATTCTCTACCTGTACACCATCTACAATATATAGCGGAGAATTATCCTGCGTAATAGAGCCACCGCCCCGTACCCGGATAATAATATCAGCGCCCGGGGCGCCTTCAGAAGCAGTTACCTGTACACCTGCCAGGCGGCCCTGCAACACTTCGGCAGCAGAAGACAATGGCACATCCTTAATTTGCCGTTGCCCTACAGAAGAAACCGAACCGGTTAAATCCTTTCGTTTTACCGTTTGGTATCCTACTACTACCACCTCATCCAGGCTGGAATTGCTGGAGATAAGTTGTACAGTGATATTGGTGCCTGCATTCGCACTTACTGTTTTAGCTGTATAACCTGTATACGTAAATGTCAAATCCACCTTATCAGCAGTTACGTTCACTGTAAAGTTTCCTTGAGCATCGGTTTGAGCACCAGTTCTGGCTCCTTTTGGCACCACACTTACCCCACTGATGATGGTTCCCTTATCATCAGTAACCTTTCCTCTAATTTGTTTTGTTTGAGACCAGGCTAAGCCAAACAGGCAACAAGCCATCAGTAGTAAAAATGCTTTTTTCACAGGCAGTCAGTTTTTAGCAATGTTTTCAGGAAGCCAAGTAGCCATCCTGCACTATCATGACTGCAAGATAAACTTAGTAGCTGCCTTAACTAACATTTGTTAGTATGTATTTTTGTGCAATCGTTTGCATGTTGTACTTAAGCATTACAGGCTGGTGGCTATACTAAATTGAACTCCCTGAGCAACTACAAACTTCTATTTCTAACGCAGCATGTTTAGCAATAACTGTTGACCTACCACATTTGCCGGATTTTGTGAGGAAGCATTAAAAGTATTCATTGATGCATTTTCGCCATCCCCTTCGGCTCGTTTTACCTGCCGGTTATCTTTCAAACAGGACATAATATCCAGGGAGCAAAGAATAATCTTGCCCCGGCCATGTGGCACAATACTTAATGCGGAGTACACTTCCTGTTTGTGGTCGGAAACACAGCCAACAACCGTTTCCCCATTTTCAATACGCATTCCCATCCTGCTTTTGTTGTAGGTGGCTAAGCATTGGTACTCCCAATTAAAAACACAAGCCTGTGGTAGGCCAGCAAATAGTGAATGTTGCTTTACAAAGTAGTTTCCACCGTACCAACTGGTGCCTAAAGTTTGTATCCCTTTAAATTCAATGGTTTCTTTCTTCCCCAAGTAAGGTGCCCATGCTTCAATGTTTCCAGCAACTACTAGTGTATTGCCGTTATTTACCCATTCCAGTATTTCTGTTACTAATGGGTTGCCGGTTTGCTGCGGCTCAAAAGCACCTACCAATAAGGTTTTGCCAGTAGGCCTGCCGGAAGTAAAATTAGTAAATGAGTCTATACCAATAGAGTGGAAGTAAGCCGCCATAATACCGCTTGTATCAGCTACCTGTAAACCGTTGATACCGTCTCTATTTAGTGCTACCGCAAAAATTTCATCTTTGCCCGTGCATACAACCTTACCATTTTGTGTAAGCACCGCACTCACTTTGCTATAACCTGTTGCTGGTATTGATAGCTGAATTCCTTTTATCAATAATTCGCCATAAGTAGTACCGCCTGTAACGTTTACAGGCATACTCTTTTGAAAGAAAGTCTTGCCCTTTTCATCCATTGCTTTTACTTCCAATTGGCAAGCACCTTTTATGTCTTTCTCATTTACAATAAAGAAATCAGCCGTCACTGTATCTCCAACCGGTACTACTTTATGGTTCAGCTTTACTGCTACATACAGAGGCTGGTTGTAGTAAGAAATCAGGTCAGGGTCGCCTTTTAGGTTACGATAATTATCGACAATACCGGAATGGTTTTCCAGTTTCATGCTTTCCCAGCCGTTTACCGCATAGCCATCTATTGTATTATTAATACGAACATTTTCAATCACCCGGCCCTGGTAGTAATAGGCCACATTGCCCATCTTACGGGTTAAGCTATCCACATTGGGGAATGCTTTAGAAAAGCCTTTTTCTCTTAAAAACCGGTCATAAGCATCGTACCATTTTAGGTAGGTGTCCGTTTCCCATCCTATGGTAGTTCCTCTTTTTAAAATGTCGGCCCGTATCAATTGCAGCCGTGGCGGCGTACCAATGGCACCTTCTTCTCCGTAGTAGATAATTTCATCTTTATGGTCGGTGTACTTAGCGTAGTTCGTTGGGTTGTTGTATAAATTATCGTGGTACACACCCGGCCCGCCGGCATGGTGCTGGTCGAACCAGCCATAGTCATAAAAGGTAGTATCGTAAGGGAATAAATGCAGCTTGAAACGGGCATCAGGCTCGTTTTGTTTGATAGGCCCATTAGATGAATTGTAGGTTATAATTCTTGTTGGGTCGAGCTGATGACCTGCCAGTATTTCTGCCTTATCGTAGCTATTGGGTTGGGCACCCCGTTCGTTGTGCATGTTGTAAATTACTAATGATGGATGGTTTCTATCCCGCCAAATCATGCGGAAAAATTTCTCATTCCGAACGGCCAGGTAGTAATCTTTCTGTTTTTGCTCCAGTGCATTCTTAGGTGCAAATCCACTTTCAGGAAACTGATTTCCTCCAGGTTCTTCAAAATAAAGCAGGCCCATTTCGTCGGCTGCATCCAATACATTTTGCTGGCCAATGGTGCGATGAAAATTGAGCATATTTAATCCCAACCGTTTTGCATCAGCTACTTGCTTACGGGCCAAGGAGTCGGACGGCGCAATGCCGTTAATAGGCCAAAATCCCCAGGAAATGGAAGTGCGTACCACGATGCGTTTTCCATTCAGATAAAACTGCTGATCATCCGCTATATTCTTCACTTCAAACCAACGAAAACCAAAGCGTTGCTGATAGCTATCGGAAGTGCCATTTTCGCCCTTCCAGGTAACTACTGCATGATACAAATTTGGGTGGTCTACATCCCACAGGTTAGCTTCTGGAATATCAAGCGAATAATTTGTTGTAGTGTTATCTGCCGCCAGCATTACAGAATAGTTTTTGCTAAAAACCGGTTTCCCACCAGCGTCTTTTATCTCCAATAAGTAATTACCATTTACTGGCTTGCCTGTATTATTCCTGCTAGTTATCTGAACGTCGATTGAAGACGGTTGTGACTTATTTTTCACAAAAATATCCTGTATAAAAATAGCATCCGTAGCTACTAAACTTACCTTACCAGTAATACCGCCAAAGCCATGCGTAGGCTGGGTTCTGTAATCACCCCACATAAAATTCTGGCTGTCCCGCCAATCGAAATTGCCGTTGGGATCGGTGATGCGAACAGCTATTTCATTCTGCTGGCCCGGCAATACTGCATCGGTGATATCTATATCGAAAGGGGTACTATTTACCAGGTCATAACCAACTAGTTTTTTATTTACAAACACCTCTGCCCGAAAACGTACACTTTCAAAATGCAGCAACACTTTCTTGCTTTTAAAACCTGCCGGAACGGTGGCCTTCGTTGTAAACCATGACACCCCTAGATAATTGCCCGATACACCGAATTTATTCCCATTTTCCCCCCAATAAAATTCTTCTACAGTAGCGGGTAAATGAACCAGTTTGCTTTGAGAATTATTCAATGCCTTCCAACCACCGGTAGGTAGATTGACTGGTAGTTTTTGCATATCAACCGGTGGTGGATATAGCACATCGTTTTGCCATTGGGCAGCCGTATCCAGCCAGAGCTGCCAATTGTTTTTAGAAAGATCCGTTATCGTTCTGCCAGATTGGGCGTTGATGATAAAAACAGGCAATAAAAAGGAAACAGAAAGTAGCAGTCTGTTACAAAAGGATTTGTTGCAATTCATATGGCGGAGTCATAAGGTCTGAATGATTGCAAGGTATTTTTATGTATAAGCTATTTCTATTTTTCTCAATAGTTTTTATGCAATCGTTTGCACTGACTATATCAGACCAGCAGAAACCTAAGATAATCAACATTATGCTGGATATAACAGGACTTAAGCTTTGTACCTATTTTGTCTACCTTTAGCCAATTAGCGCTGTGATTACTACTTTACCTTATGAAATTTGAATCGGCTACCATAAAAGATATTGCCAAAGCACTGGGACTTTCTGCGTCCACGGTATCGAGGGCTTTGCGGGATAGCTACCAGATAAGCAGTAAAACTAAGAAGCAGGTACTGGAATATGCCGAAAAAATCAGCTACCGCCCCAACCCTATTGCCCAAAGCCTGAAGGATAAACGCAGCCGGTCTATTGGTGTGGTTGTTTCTCAGATAGCAAACAACTTTTTCTCAGAAGCTATCAATGGAATTGAATCGGTTGCGTATAGCCGTGGCTATAATGTTATTATCTCACAAACGCATGAGTCGTACGAACGGGAAGTGCTGAATGTAGATCACCTGGCATCTCGTTCGGTAGATGGTTTGCTGGTTTCCTTATCAAACGAAACAAAGGATGTTAGCCACCTTAGCAAACTGTACGAACGAGGCTTGCCCATCGTTTTCTTCGATCGGGTAAGTCATGAATTAGATACTTATAAAGTAGTGGTCGACAATGTAAAAGGTGCGGCCCAGGCTACGGAGCACCTTATTAAAAATGGCTACCGGCACATTGCCCATATTACCAGCACACCGGCACTTTCCATTACCCGTGAAAGACTCAACGGGTACAAAATGGCGCTGGAAAAAGCTGGTTTGCCTTTCGAGGAATCCATGGTACAGTATTGCCAGCATGGTGGTAATATAGAAAGTGAACTGGAAAATGCCATTACCTTTTTGCTCAATCAGCCACAGCCACCTGATGCTATTATTTCTGGTGGCGACCGCCTGACACTGGGTTGCCTTACCGAATTATCCAAAAGAGGAATTGCTGTTCCCGACCAGGTGGCACTCACTGGTTTTACCAATACAAGCCTGGCTCATCTTTTTGCCCCTTCGCTTACTACCATTCATCAACCAGCTTTCGATATGGGGAAAACCGCTACGGAGCTTCTATTAAAAATGATTGAAAGCAAACGGCCAGCTACCGAATTCGAAACCATTGTGCTGGAAACAAAGCTGACGGTAAGAAAATCTTCAACCAAGAAGACGGATAAAAAAAACAAAATGGTTGAGCTATAGGCCATTTCATCAGCATTAGCTTTCAATAAACTTATTGTCTAAAATAATAAAAGGGCAACCCATTTTCAGGATTGCCCTTTGCGTTTATACTAAGTTCGAGGCCCTCGAATTAATAACCGGGGTTTTGGTAAGCGGCTTGCTCAGCACCCGTCATTGGGTGGCCGTTTGTAGTTTGTCCAATAATTTGCAGCAATGGAATGGGCCGCAATTTGTGGAAACGTTGGAAACCAGCATCCACATCAGCATTAAACAGTTTGGTACGGTCAAACAATGTTTCTGTACGCACCAGATCCTGCCAGCGATATAATTCACCACACAGTTCACGGGTTCTTTCGTTCAGCATAAAATGAATGAAGCGATCCGTTACACTTGTAACAGTAGATGGATATTGCTCACTGGCTGCATTGGTAGTAAATAATACGTCGGTAGCCAGGTTGGTAGAGGCAGTAGCATTTAGATTGTTAGCACCACCTAAGTATTGCCATATCTGTGGGCTTCTGGCTTCACCGGCTTTAAAGGCAGCACGGGTGCGTACAATATTTACGTTTGTCAATGCCATAGCGTAGTTGCCTTTGCGGCCATATGCTTCTGCCAGAATCAGGTAAGTTTCTGCCAGGCGGGCTAGAGTGCCATTACGAATACCTCTTGCCTCATTATTAGTGGTAGTAAGGCGTACACCATCTATGTGTTTGTATAGTGATAGGTATTTATTGCTGGTGAAATCTGAAACGATAGCAGATGTAGGTGAAGTTCTTTTATAACGGGCATAAACAGAGTAATACCGCATAGCTGAAATAGTAGAAGTAAGTAGCGGATTAGCCGGTGTATTCAGGATGAATAAAGAGGCCGAATCGCCTACTCCAATTCTTGGCCGACCTACTACGTCAGGTGTTGGTGCATCAGCAGCAGTGTAGGTTGCCAAGCCAGCATTAGCAGTATTGTTTCTGTAATAAACGGTAGCAAAAGATTTCCAGAAACGGGAGTCATTTACTTTATCAAAACAATCAATAGTATAATCTGTAGGGCGCAAGCGGCGGAACGGACGATCATTGAAAAAGTCACGAACCATGCCGGGCATACCTGCATCGTACTGACCTACAAAATACAGGTGGGCTGTATTGTTGTTTCCGGCAAGGGCAATGTTGTCGCTAAACTGTGCAGCAAAAATGATTTCGTTGCTGTTGTTGTTAGCGGTTATTTTACTCTTATCTGTTATAGGGGCTACGCCATCTGTACCAGCCCGTGGAATTAATTGGCTAGGATAAGATGCATTAAATAAATTACCGTAATCGCTTTCCAACGCATGGCCGCTAAAGCGGATAACAGAATCAGCATACACAATACAGCTATCCATATCGGTTGATTGCTGGCCTCTAGCATCTGCAACAGCACTACCTCTGGTGAGGTAAGCCTTTGCTAAAAAATGATAGGCCATGGCTTTAGTAGCTCTACCTCTTTCGCTGGAGTTGGTCCAGGGCAGTTTTGGCCCGGCAGAACGAAAATCGCTGATGATCTGGTTGTAAACAGCCGCTACAGAAGCACGGGGGAAATCGGTTTGTACAGTGGCTGGTGCCTGCGTCATTAATGGTACGCCGCCCAACTGTTGTACCAATTCGAAATAGTAAAAAGCTCTTAGTGCCTGCAACTCGCCTATACGGGCATTTTTCTTAGCATCGGTACCCAGTAAAGACGAGGTTGGATTGTTGTACGCATTAATATAATTAATTCCCAGGTTGCAGCGCTGTATACCCGAATACATATTTGTCCACAATGAGTTTACAAGGCCTTCGCTGGAATTGAGGTTGGCATTGTAAGTACCATATTGCACAAAATTGAACTGGTCGCCGTTTCTAAATTCGTCAACGCCAAAGTTGTACAAAGCATAGGCCTGCTCCCCTTCATATTTCCATTTCAAAGGGGTGTAAGCACTTTTTACCAGGTCTTCTATACCCTGGTCAGTTTTATAATATTCATCCTGCGTAAGCACTGTAACCAGCTCTTCTTTCAGGAATTTTTTACAGGAAGTAAATGTACCGGCGGCAAACACGGAAGCCGCTATTAATATTTTTAAATGATTCTTCATTTCAGCATTTTTTTTAATCGGTTTCAGATGTTGGGATTAATCGTTTTAAAAAATTATAATCCCAGTTTTACGCCCACAACAAAGCTTCTAAAACTGTAAGAAGTGGGGCCAGTCTGGCCAGTATTGGTAACAAAGGATTCTTTGTACTGAACCGTTTCAGGATCGTAATCAGAAGATTTGTGAATCAATATTGGGTTAACCGCATTTACATAAACAGACATAGAACCTGCATGAATTTTTTTGAGTGCCGCAGCCGGAATACGATAAGTTAATGAAATATTACGCACACGGGCATAGCTGGCACTACGGTAAGTAAGCGCTTCCCAAAAAGATGGTACATCTGAGGTACGGGTTGGCTGTTGGTATTCATTCGAAGGATTAGTAGGCGTCCAGTAGTTTACATAGTTAGACTGGTAACGACCTACCAGGCCTGGCCGTGGCACCCGGTACAAACCACCAATACGCAGGTACACCATAAAGTTTAGTTCGAAATTCTTGTAGCTTACTGTATTGGTGATGCTTCCTGTCCAGGTAGGGTTGTGTGAACCCAATACAACTTTATCAGACGAATTCATTAGGGTATCATGATTGGTATCGTTGATACGAATAGCACCTGGTTTGTAAAGAATACTGCTGCGATTGCCCGATTTTAGCCAGTAGTAACCACCAAGTATTCCATCTTTTCCAGTATCGCTATATTGAAAAATACCAGCACCCGGATAGTTGTAATAAACCTGTATTGGCTGACCCAGTAACCATAGGTTGGTGTAGTCGCTGTTGCCAGAACCATCTACGTCCACAATTTTTTCTTTGTTGCGGCTAAACACTACATCGGTAGTCCAGGAGAAACCGCCACGGTTCTGAATATTTACGGAGCTAAGCGAAACTTCAACCCCCTTGTTGTTTACTTTACCCAGGTTAACAAACACATTGGATACGCCGTTGGCAGTAGGTATTTGTTTGTTCTGAAGCATGTTCACGGTAGAAGATGCGTACAAATCAAGACTACCGGTTACACGTCCTCTCAGGAAACCGAAATCGAGGCCGAAGTTAGTCGTCGTTGTTTTTTCCCAGGTTAGGTTGGGTGTTTTAAAAGTATATGGGGCAAGGCTAATGGCGGCAGTGCCGCTACCCCAGTTGTAGTTAGTAAAAGCAAGCGGGCCATTGGTTTGATAAGGAGGAATGGAAGCATTACCAACTTTACCAATACCCAATCTCAGCTTGGCAGTAGTCAGTATGTTTTGCTTCTGAAAGAAACTCTCATTTTCTATTCTCCAAGCTACAGATGCTGCCGGAAAATAAGAACCTTTATTTCCTTCCGCTAACACTGATGAATTATCGTAACGATTACTAACAGTTAGCAGGTATTTGTTTTTATACCCGTATTCAATACGACCCATAAATGATTCGTATTGTGCTGATGCATAGCTACCGGTACCGGTAACAGTAGCCAGCGTATTTCTATTTAAAGAATACCATTTCTGCTGTTCAAAAATCAGGTTTTGGGCAGACATGGTTAGCGTATCAGTACGGTTCAACTTCTGCAGTTCGTACAGAAAAGTAGCGTTGATAGAATGATCGCTTTTAATAGTAGTGTTATAAGTAACAATGTTATCATACACCCATGAAGTAGCGTTAGCTATGGTTTGGCCTGCATTTGCCAAAGCACCTTGCTGAATGGAAGAGTTGGCACCATTGAAAGTGCCTCTTGTGCTATTACGAACATCTAACCCAAACATGGTACGGTACTTCAGCCCTTTGAACAAATTGATTTCGCCATAAACATTACCAAATACACGGTTCACTTTTGTCTGATCAAAAACGGTATTACGGTCGTTAATGGCACTTACAACCTGCCGGTCGCCATTGGGGTACAAAATGTATTTACCGGTGCTATCGTAAGCCGATGTAAAAGGTAGCATACCGGCAGCGTTTGCATAACTGCTGGTGCTGGTATTTTGAAGGCTATAGATATAGTTTACAGTAGTACCAAATAATACGTTTTTATTCACCCGGAATTCGTTGGTATTGCCAATGCTGAAACGGGTATAATCCTGGCCGTATTCAATACCATCCTGCTTGTAATAGGCACCGCTTAAAGAAGTTCTTAGTTTTTCGCTACCACCTGTTACAGAAATATTATGCTGCATAGTATGCCCCATACGCAAGCCCTGGCTCAACCAATCGTAACTTTTTACTTTAGAGGGATCGTAGATATCAAGGCTATCTAATACAGCCAATCCTAGGTTGCGTAGCAAGTCTTTTTCAGATTGTGTGCTGGCTCTTTTATTAGCAATGTAAGTATGCGTTACGGGATCAAACACACGGAACGAATAAGCATCTTTGATGTAATCCCACTGGTTCTGATTACCTAGTTCGTAAAACATTCTGGCATCAGCCGAAGCACTTGGGAAATAGTTATTAGGGCTGGCAGTAGATTGTGCATAGTTATACTGACGGTCAGCATAAAAAGCCTGGCGCCAGGCATCAGCTAACTGAGGGCCGTTGAATACAGGTAATTTACGAAGAATTCTATCGAAAGACTGGCTGCCATTATATTCAACGGTCAGCTTGCCGGCACGGCCTTTTTTAGTAGTAATTTGTATAACACCGTTAGCACCACGTACCCCATAAATGGCTGTGGCGGATGCATCTTTCAAAACGTCAATCGTTTCAATTTCTGCAGGGTTCATATCGTCAATGGAATATGAAACCGGGAAACCATCTACCACATATAAAGGATCGTTACCAGCAGTAAGAGAGCGGTTACCACGAATACGGATACGTGAACCGGCACCCGGACGGAAAGAACTGGCAGCTACTTCTAAACCCGTTACCCGGCCTTGTAATGCCTGCGTAACGTTGGTTGTAGGTACAGAGCGAAGTTTTTCGCCACTTACAGAGGCAATAGCTGCGGTTACATCTCCTTTCTTACGGGTACCATAACCCACCACTACCACATTGTCCAGCATTTTAGGATCCGGCCGTAGCGATATGGTTCCTATGTCATTCCCAGTAACAGGAATATCTTGTGTAATGTAACCGGCATAGCTAATAGTAAGCGTTTTAACAGCGTCGGGTACCGTAATGCTGAAGGTACCATCCTGCTTAGTGGTAGCGGTTGCATTGCTACCTTTTGCAGCAATGGTTACGCCTACTAAGCCAGCATTGTTTTCATCATTAATTTTTCCGGAAAGTGTTTTGGAAGCAGGTTGGGCCTGAGCCTGCATTACTAAACAAGCAAATAAACAGATTAATAGGCTGACACACCTGCATAATGCAGTTGGCTCCTTTTTCATAAGGCAAGCTAATTTTGGTTAAAAATCGTTAAAGGTTAAAAATAGCTAAAAACTGTACGCTCAACCATCCTGCACCATGCTGCAAACCGTTGTGTTATAAACTTACTCTATGAAAAAAACATTTCTAAAAACAAAAGCAACGAAGTGATTTACTCCGCTGCTTTTAAAAGATAAATAGCCACTTTATTTCTTAAACTTACTCTTCAGCGCTGCTAAAGCATCATTTACACTCAGGGTCGATAGGTCTTCACCTTTTTGTTGTGCCTGTTGCTTTTGATTTGGGCGCTGTGGTTGATTAAACTGTTTAGTTCGTTGTGGTGCTGTTGGTGCTTCCTGCGCCTGCTTAATGGATAAAGCAATACGTTTGCGGGCAATATCTACCTCCGTTACTTTCACGGTTACCTTGTCGTTCAGCTTTACCACTTCGGCGGGGTCGCTAATGTATTTGTGCGCCATTTCGCTTACGTGTACCAAGCCGTCCTGTTTTACCCCAATATCTACAAATGCACCGAAGCGGGTAAGGTTGGTTACCATGCCAGGTACTACCATACCTACCTGCACATCTTCTATTTTATAAATGGCAGCAAACTCAAACTGCTCCAGTTCGCTACGAGGGTCGA
This sequence comes from uncultured Chitinophagaceae bacterium, assembly GCA_964242675.1. Classification (GTDB taxonomy): domain Bacteria; phylum Bacteroidota; class Bacteroidia; order Chitinophagales; family Chitinophagaceae; genus JAZKFT01. Next base: position 906 of record CAXTDG010000028.1, on the reverse strand, counting down.
GGCCAGGCTTGGTCAGTTCCTTCAGCATGTCTTTAATAGTCAGTTCTCCAATAGTTTCGGTAGCGTACTTCTTTGGCTGTACAGTCTTAAGTACCGCTTCATTACCAATCAGGTGTTGTACATCCACTTTCATATCGCTGGCGATGGTTTCTACCAGATGGTAAGCTTCCGGGTGTACAGCGCTGGCATCCAGCGGATTGGTGCCGTTCGGTACTTTCAAAAACCCGGCACATTGCTCAAACGCTTTATTGCCCAGGCGGGGCACTTTTAGCAACTGATTTCGGCTGGTAAACCGGCCTATCTCATGCCTATACTGCACAATATTATTGGCCAGCGTATCGCCGATGCCACTTACATAACTCAGCAATTGTTTAGAGGCGGTATTAAGGTTTACACCAACTGCATTTACACAGCTTTCTACCGTAGTATCCAGCTTTTCTTTCAGGCGGGTTTGGTTTACATCGTGTTGGTACTGGCCTACGCCAATGCTCTTCGGATCAAGTTTTACCAGTTCTGCCAGCGGGTCCATCAGGCGGCGGCCAATGCTTACAGCGCCCCTTACCGTAATGTCATAATCCGGCAATTCCTCTCTTGCTATTTCGCTGGCAGAATAAATAGAAGCGCCATCTTCATTTACCAAAAAGATGGGCAGATTAAGACCAAGACTTTTGATGAATTGTTCTGTTTCTCTACCGGCTGTACCATCGCCAATGGCAAATACCTGAATGTCGTAGCGAGCTACCAGGCTTTTAATTTTAGAAGCACTTTCATCCATCCGGTTCTTCTCATGTACATAAATGAGATCGTTGTGTAGCAGCGTACCTTTTTCATCGAGGCATACCACTTTGCAACCGGTACGATAGCCAGGATCAATGGCCAGGATGCGTTTGCTGCCCAATGGTGAAC
>CAXTDG010000027.1:7139-16374 GCA_964242675.1 uncultured Chitinophagaceae bacterium | reverse complement strand
GCCCCCGCTCCTCCGGCATATAGCCAATGTTGATGATGTCATTCACCGGATCGAACTTTCGGCAATCAAATTGGATATTGCCACTGTCGGGATAAAAAATGCCCGTAATCATACGAATGAGGGTGGTTTTTCCAGCACCATTTGGCCCCAGCAATCCAAAAATGCTTCCCTGCTCAATGCTGAAGCTAATGTCGTCCACCGCTTTTTGGGTAGCATAATACTTTTTAAGGTTGCTTACCGCTAACAGGTTGTTCATACTACAAATAAGATGTTGGGATAAATGTAGCTGGTTAGCCTTGTAACACACGAATCTTTTGTTTCTAAAACAATTGGTACTTTAACACTTAGTTTAGCCTGCTTATTGCAGGCCCATTTTTAGTTAAACAAATCTTTCAACTTATGAGAAAATTTACCCGAAGTCTTCGGGCAGTTACGACAACGCTCGTTTTTTTGCTGCTTTCCCTTGCAGCTATGGCACAATCTTCCACTATTAAAGGCACGGTAAAAGATGCATCCGGCAATCCGCTGAATGGTGCCTCCGTTTCAGCAGAAGGTCGGCCCGGTGGAACGGTTACCGATGCATCTGGCAACTATACTTTGCGGGTTCCGGCAGGTAGCTATACGCTGATTATTTCTTTTGTAGGCCAAACCACACAACGCATTTCAGTAACGCTGGGTGCTGGTGCAACTATTACTCAAAACATTACGCTTACCACAGCAGCCAACGAAAATGTGGTTCGGGTGGTGGGTAGCCGCAGCCGCCTGCCCCGTAGTAGTATTAGCACGCCGGTACCGGTAGATGTAATAACTGCCCGTGAGGTAAAAACGTTTGCCCAGGCAGATGTGAGCCAGTTGCTTTCCTACGTAGCGCCGTCTTTTCAAAGTAGCCGCCAAACTATTAGCGATGGAACTGACCATATAGATCCGGCCGGGTTGCGTGGCCTAGGGCCTGATCAAACCTTGGTACTGCTAAATGGCAAACGCCGCCATACAACCGCATTGGTAAATATCAACGGTTCGGTAGGTCGTGGTTCGGTAGGTACTGACCTGAATGCTATACCCGTAGCCGCTATTGACCGTATAGAAGTATTGCGGGATGGTGCTGCTGCTCAGTATGGTTCTGATGCCATTGCAGGTGTTATCAATATCGTTACCCGTACTAAATACAAGGGTTTCAACATGAGTGCTTATACGGGTAAAAACTTTACTACTACTCCTGTTGGTTCAACTAACCAACGCATAGGCGATGGTGGAAATGTGCAGGTAGATTTTACCGCAGGTACATTTAGTAAAAGCGGCGCTTACATCAATGCCAGTGGCCAGTACTATTTCCGGGATCGCAGCAACCGCAGCGGGTTTGATAACTATCCGCTGATTTACTTAGGAAGTGCTTCTAATGCAGATGGATTTCCAGCTACTCAAACTGGTGTAGACCAAGTACAGTATCGACGCTTTTTAATTGAACAGGATAGGGCTATCGTAGCTCAAAGAAAATATAATCGTCAGAACATCGTTGCAGGCAATAGCCGCAATGACAACTTCGGCGCTATTGTAAACGGAGGTTTCCCCATTGGTAAGTATGTAAGTTTCTATACAACTTTAGGCGCTGCTCACCGCAATGGAGATGCTTCTGGTTTTAGTCGCAATCCCAATGCTATTACGCAGATGCCTGTTACCACCGATGGTTACTATGCTTATTCTGATGGCTTTTTACCCGAAATACATACCCGAATTGAAGACGTTTCAGCTATCACAGGTTTTAAAGGAAGCTTTGGTGGCTGGGATGTGGACTTGAGTAACACATATGGCAAAAACAGCATTTTCTACGGCGTTGAAAACTCTGGTAATGCTTCGCTGATTCCTACCGGCCCGGTGCAAACTCAGTTTAATGCCGGTGGCTTAAAGTTTGACCAGAACACAGTTAATCTTGACGTATCAAAAGATATAAAACTGGATGACCATAACAACTTGAATGTGGCTTTTGGTGGCGAATACCGTCATGAACGTTTTCAGATAGAAGCTGGCGAACCTAATTCATATGTAAACGGTGGGCGTGTTACGTCTTACCAGCTACCCGCTTATCCCGGTACGCAGTTCGGAACTACAGTAAGTGGTATACTTACCGGTGCAGGTGCACAGGTATTTCCCGGATTTCGGCCAAGTGATGCATTAAATGCATCCCGGAATGTTTATGCTGGTTATGCTGATTTGGAATACACCATGGGCAAATTGCTTTTTGGTGTAGCAGGCCGCTACGAAAAATATAAGGAACGTAGTGTGGACTACGATGGCGTAGGCTTAAAAGCTAATGCCCGCTACGAAATTTTGAAGAATCTGGCTATCCGGGGCTCGTTCAATACCGGCTTTCGGGCACCATCACTGCACCAACGGTATTTCCAAAATACTTCTACCCAGTTCGTAGGTGGTTTACCAACCAATTCATTGACGGCTAATAACGAAAACCCAATTGTGCGTAATGCCTTTGGTATTCAGGAACTGAAACCGGAAACTTCTCAGAGTTTTACCGCAGGTATAGCCACCCAATTTGGCCATGGCTTTACACTTACAGTAGATGGTTATTTCATTAAAATTGATGACCGCATTGTATTGTCTACGCCTTTCCAAAGAGGTACAGGCCCTACCGGTACTGGCGGTAATCCACTTATTGCCGCTATTTTGAATGCTAATAATGTAGATGCTTCTGTAACTGCCCTACAGTTCTGGACTAACGCTATCAATACCGAAACAAAAGGAATTGACTTGGTGCTGAGCAAGCGATATAACCTGAATGGCGGCAGTGGTAATATTTCTCTAGCTGGAAATTATAATCGTAACACGGTAGTAGGTGGTACAAATACCAACTCCGTTCTCAGTTCTGCCGCTAATAATCCCAGCCTTACTAATCCTTCCCTCGACCCTACTAACGATCTGAATACCGGCATTTTTGACCGGCAGCAACGTGCCCGCCTGGAAGTAGGACAGCCTCGTAGTAAAGTAAATCTGACAGCCAATTACACCTACGGCAAATTCGATCTATTAGCCCGTGTCGTTCATTTTGGAAAAATTACCCAGTTGCTTGCAGCTGATCCTTATTTAAAAAACCCAACTACTGGTGCTTATTTTAATGATTTCGCTTTTGGCGCTGACCAGACTTTCGGTTCAAAAGTGATTACAGATGTAGTGGTAACCTACATAATTAAGCCAGGTATCAATTTCTCTGTGGGTGCCAACAATCTACTGGATGTATATCCTGATCAGATATATGTTGATCCCCGTAATAGTATTTCTTCAGTGTATGCCAACCCTGTGAGGGGAACTTTAGGAGCCAATAAAATTGTGGGTGGTTACAATGCCAGCCGTGATCTAAGCAACCGGGGTCGTTTGCTATTTAATCCAAATCAATTTGGTTTCAATGGTCGTTACTTGTTCACTCGTATAACGGTTGATTTTGGCCAGCTTTGGAAAAAGAAAGTACCTATAGTTCGCAGCACACCACCTCCCCCGCCACCTGCACCACCAGCTGACCGGGATAAAGATGGTACACCTGACTATTTGGATGCCTGCCCCGATCAACCAGGTACTGCTATGCTGAAGGGTTGCCCTGACAGAGATGGCGATGGTACTGCTGATAAAGATGATGCCTGCCCGGATCAACCTGGCCCTGCGGCCACTAAAGGTTGCCCGGATAGAGACGGCGATGGCGTAACTGATGCTCAGGATAAATGCCCTGATGTACCGGGTTCTCCCTTGCCTCAGTACCAGGGTTGCCCAATACCAGATACAGATGGTGATGGTGTACGGGATGATATAGATAAATGCCCTACTGTGAAAGGTACGTTTGCCAATGCCGGTTGTCCGGAAGAAGCACCTAAGCCAACTGCAGTAGAAATGCAACCCACTATGGATACAGCCGCTAAGCGGATTTTGTTCCAAACTGGTAAAGCAGTTTTGACTACTTCTTCTTACCCTGCACTGAATGCCATTGCTACAGCGCTACAGCAAAACACCGATGTAACGCTGGCCATTGAAGGTCATACCGATAATGTAGGCAGCACCGCATCGAACCAGGTGCTTAGCGAAAAAAGAGCTAACACAGTAAAGACCTATCTGATTAAGAAAGGTGTGGATGCTGGCCGCATGACGGTAGAAGGTTATGGCGAAACAAAGCCAAGAGCTACCAACGCTACTGCCGCCGGACGGACACTGAATCGCCGGGTAGTAATAAGGCTTCAATAAAACACTTAAGTACCTAAAATAAAGAAGGCATCCGCAATTGCGGATGCCTTCTTTATTTTAGGTGAAAACTGTAACATTTGAAACTTGTTACATCATAATCTGATCTTTCATTTCAATTACAATTTTTTATAAAAAACTACTTGTTGGCTTTTACCTTCTTTCCCACGGATTTTCCAGCATTTATAAACACTCTCACTTACTGGCTTCATCGTGTTAGTAAAGCCCAATGGATAGATAACTGTTGAACGGGGCTAACGCCGCATGAGTTCAATGGATAGGTAATAGCCTGGCTCAAAAAGAAAACGGTGAAAAGAATGCTACCCGTGATGGGAAAAACGACAAAGTAAGAGCAGCAGACTTTAAATATTAAACTTTAAAAGGCTGTATAAAAAAAGCCGCACCGGAATACCGGTACGGCTTAACCCTAAACCTCACACCTTCAAACCTTCTTTATTAGAAATTTATTAGCGGCTACCGCCAATAAAACCATTTTTTTCTAAATCTGCAACAATCAGTTTGCCATGCTCTTTGCTCATGCTCTCAAAACTGCTGGGGTCATACGTTCTGCTTTGGGCGGAGTACACAATTTTATCTTTGCGTACATCGTATAAATTTGTTTCCCAGAAATAGTTTGTACTGGTAGTATAATAGCCGGGATTATATATGCGGCTATAAATATTTGAGTAGTACAAACCGAACCTACTATAGAACAATCCGGATGGAGCATAGTTCACATTTCCAGGCACATAATTTTGCTCTTTTGAACGGTCGAGCAATGCTATTGTAATTACACCATCATATCCTTTGGTCCTCACTTTATCTGCCACTGCATCTTCACTTAACCCATTGAAAGCTTTGGGGCCAAACACGTCAAACGAAGCAGTAGCATTAATACTTTGTTTCTTTAAACTTTCGGTGAGTGAGTTTTCCATTTCCTCCTTCAATTGTCTATCTCCCTGCATCCCAACTACTAGTACATTTTTATAACGGCTGAGGTCTTTTGTATTACCTGCATCTTTCCAGCTAGAGGTAAGCTTGGAAGAATGACAAGCGGCAAACAACAGTAATGGCAGCGCTAATATGACTAATCTAATTTGTTTCATAATGTACATTTATAACACCTGTCACACGAAAAAAGCCGACAGTGTAAAGTACAAAATCACATTTTAGTAATGCATTAACCTACTGTTGGCAGAAACAAAAAAGCAGCCGGAAAAGGCTGCTTTTCATTTTATAGAAAATTTTTATAAATAGTTTTCCTGATTGCGAATTTGTCAATTTGGAAACCATTTTTTGATTATTTGCTAAGGTGCATACTACGTTCCTTGTATAGCTGCCTAAAATATGGGTCTCGCAGGTCTTTAATGAACCGGATTGCCTCACCTGTACTTTTCATTTCTGGCCCCAGCTCTTTATTTACACCAGGGAATTTATCGAAACTAAAAACCGGCTCTTTGATGGCAAAACCCTGTAGCTTCTTCTCAAAAGTGAAGTCCTTCAGTTTCGCCTCGCCCAGCATCACTTTAGTGGCTACATTGAGGTAAGGAATCTGGTAAGCCTTAGCAATAAACGGCGTTGTACGGCTGGCTCTTGGGTTAGCCTCAATTACATAAACAGTATTATCCTTTATGGCAAACTGAATATTGATTAATCCACGGATATCCAGTGCCCTAGCAATTTTTTCTGCATAATGCTCCATGGTGGTAACCAAAAGCGGCGTAAGGTTAAATGCAGGTAAAACCGCATTACTATCGCCACTATGGATACCGGCAGGTTCAATATGCTCCATTACACCCATTACGTGGAAATCGTCACCATCAAAAATGCCGTCAATCTCCGCCTCCTGGCAGCGGTCAAGGAAATGGTCGATCAGGATTTTGTTGCCGGGTAAATGTTTCAGCAGGCTGAGTACACCACTTTCCAGTTCTTCATCGTTCAACACGATTCTCATACGCTGTCCACCTAACACATAACTAGGTCGAACCAACACTGGGTAGCCAACTTCATGTGCTACTTCAATGGCATCATCTGTACCGTAAGCAGTGCCGTAGCGAGGGTAAGGAATATCCAATGCTTTCAGTCTATCAGAGAAGCGGCCACGATCTTCGGCAATATCCATATTGTCGTAGCTGGTTCCCATGATTTTGATACCTTTCTCATGCAGTCGTTTGGCCAGCTTCAAAGCTGTTTGCCCACCTAGCTGAACGATGACACCTTCTGGTTTTTCATGCTCAATGATTTCCCACAGGTGTTCCCAAAAAACTGGCTCGAAGTATAGCTTATCGGCAACATCAAAATCGGTACTTACCGTTTCTGGGTTGCAGTTCACCATAATGGCTTCGTAGCCGCATTCTTTGATAGCTAGCAGGCCGTGTACGCAGCAATAGTCGAACTCAATACCCTGACCAATACGGTTGGGACCGCTACCCAATACAACTATTTTTTTCCGGGTTGATACAATGGATTCGTTGGAAAGCGCAGGCTTGCTATCATTGCCTGATTGCGAAGGGGCTTCGAACGTGCTATAGAAATAGGGCGTTTTGGCTTCAAATTCTGCGGCACAGGTATCTACCATTTTAAACACCCTGGTCAGGCCCATTTTTTTACGACGCTCATACAATTCATCTTCCGTAGTGCCATCTTTTATGATGCGGCAGATTTGTTCATCGCTAAAACCTTGTTTTTTGGCAGTAATCAAAAGGTCGTCCGGTAATGTATCGCCATTATATTTGGCTATTTCCTTTTCAGTACGGGCAATTTCCCGGATCTGGTAAATAAACCAGCGGTCAATCAGCGTGGCTTCGCAAATGGTTTTAATGCTTACGCCCAGCATCAGTGCATCTTTGATTCGGAAAATGCGGTCCCACTTCGGTGTTTTGATATATTCAATCAGGTCAGCGCTGTGCATTTGGCTTGGGCCATAATAACCTAAACCAACCGCATCATTCTCTAGGCTCTGACAAGCTTTCTGAATAGCCTCGGTAAAGCTGCGGCCAATAGCCATTACTTCACCAACGCTTTTCATTTGCAGGCCAAGCGTATCGTTAGCCCCTTTAAATTTATCAAAGTTCCAGCGGGGGATTTTTACGATAACATAATCTAGTGCTGGTTCAAAATAAGCACTGGTGGTTTTAGTAATCTGGTTTTTCAGTTCATCCAGGTGGTAACCAATGGCCAGTTTAGCAGCAATTTTTGCAATAGGATAACCTGTTGCTTTACTTGCCAACGCCGATGAACGGCTTACCCTTGGGTTAATTTCAATAGCAATAATGCTTTCTGTCACCGGGTCAAGGGCAAACTGTACATTACAACCACCAGCAAATTTGCCCAAATCCCGCATCATACGAATGGCCGTATTCCGCATTAGCTGGAAAGCCGTATCGCTCAAGGTCATAGCCGGGGCAACGGTGATGCTGTCGCCGGTATGCACACCCATCGGGTCGAAGTTTTCAACCGTACAAATGATGGCGACGTTGTCAGCTGAATCTCGTAGTAATTCCAGTTCAAATTCCTTCCAGCCTAATACCGCTTTTTCAACCAGCACTTCGTGAATTGGGCTTGCCGTTAAACCACGGTTCAAGGCTTCATCCAATTCGCTTTTATCGTGTACAAATCCGCCACCGGTACCACCTAGCGTAAAGGATGGCCTGATTACTAGCGGGAATCCAATTTCCTGTGCAAATTCTTTTCCTTCCAGCCAGCTATTGGCGGTACGGGCCTGCGCCACGGGTATACCCATTTGGATCATCCACTGGCGGAATTTTTCCCGGTCTTCAGCTTTGTCAATGGCTTTTATGTCCACCCCAATCAGGTTGACATTGTACTTTTCCCAAATGCCTAATTCTTCTGCTTCTTTTGCCAAGTTCAGTGCTGTTTGCCCACCCATGGTAGGCAGCACAGCATCAATTTCATTTTCCTGCAAAATCTGCTCAATGCTATCAACCGTCAATGGTAGCAGGTACACTTTATCTGCCATCATTGGGTCGGTCATGATGGTAGCCGGGTTGCTATTGATCAATGTTACTCTGATACCTTCTTCTGTAAGGCTGCGGGCTGCTTGCGTGCCGCTGTAATCAAATTCGCAGGCCTGGCCAATTACAATGGGGCCACTGCCAATAATTAAAACTGATTTTATGGAGTTATCTCTAGGCATGTATGACTACTAAAAATTCGTTTTTGCAAATGCGGCGCAAAAGTCGGGCTTTCAAAGAGATAATGCAGGTTAAAAAACAGGTTTACTCGTTTGCGGGTTTACTTGTTCATACGTTGTGGAGTTTTAAAATAGTCTTTAGGTCGGAACAACTGAGAATTAGAATGACCAGCCGATTCAGTCGTTTGATAATAATTGTCTTTAAACTAAGCTTGTTTAATTATTTTCTTAATGGATTTTTCAAACCTCAGTAGGCTTTTATTGGTTTCAAATTCATTATCGTTCGCCATAAGTGTCCGTTGGATAAGTAAACAAAAAATCTTCTCTTCCGAAAAACCCAGCCTAGCAAATCCATCAGGTTTAGTTGTATCAACTTTTCGATTTAGTACTCTTGCATTTTCTATATCCTTATTTTCAACTAAATAGACGTAAAGCACTTGCATGTTGGCCTTAAGATGATATTCAGGTTTTAAGTTCATCTGTAACGAAATACATCCGGCAGATTTCAAAAGAAGGTTTTGAATCTGTTTATCTTCTTGAATACTCAACCAAACTGGAGGAATAGTTCGTTCTAAAGTAATTTCTCCTTTAGTGTATTTGTCAACCTTAAGAATTTTTTCAATCTCAAACAGTATGTTTACCAAATTCTTTTCCGGGTTGTAACGGGCAGTATTTGTCTGAATGAAACTCAAGCCATCAACGGTTTGGATGGCAGTATAACCAAAAGATTCAGTCATTTTGCTACCCGTTGGTCTTAACTGAAACTGTTCAATCAATTCTTTTGTCTTATGTTGGGAAAGCTGTTTTGCTATTTCAAACATCACTTTCTCATTCAAATTCAGTTGATTC
>CAXTDG010000027.1:0-7129 GCA_964242675.1 uncultured Chitinophagaceae bacterium | reverse complement strand
CACATTACGATAATCGCATCTTTCTTCCTCAATAATTGCAATGGCAATAAAGGCACTCTGTATGTATTTTGTATCAGTAGTTCGAATGCCAAATAGCGTTGCTCGACGAATAAATTCCAATAAAATATAAATGTCATCCTGACTAATAGATTTTCTAAGAACATCTCTTCTGCTGTCGTCAGCTGCTTCAAACTCTTTGGTTAAATTTACTACTGCGTCATCTAATTCATTTCGAACCGGGTTTATTAAAGATTGTCCATCCGGCCATCTTGTATAATCAAATTTGGGTAATGGAGATTGCAAATAGCCAATTGATTCTACTCTTTCTTTTTCTCTTTGATTCGCTTCAGCCATTTCTTTTCCAAGAAAGGTTGTAGCTGGTTTCTTTTTAAACCAATTTCCGAAATTGAATGCCATAATTGTAAGATTACATACAACGAAACTGCTTATTAAACAATTTATGGATTGCTTGGCTCAAGGGCAATTCATTGATCACTCACCGCCATCATTCCTCCCACACCTTCAAGCCTTCGCTGCAATTGGCGCAGATATCAATGTTTTTGCGGCTGGTCATCAGTTCCCGGCGAAACTGCTTATAGTTGTCGTTGTTCCAGGTTTCTTTGAAGGATTGCATTTTTAAGTTGCCCAGGCGGTGTGTTGCATCCTTATCAAAGCAACAAGGCACTACCAAGCCGTCCCAGGTAATGACGTTGGCACTCCATAGCCGCCAGCAATGGTTTTGCAGGCCGCTTTTTATCTGCATCTGTCCATCTTTATCCACTTTGTAGCGGCTGTATTTATCAACGGTTGGTATTAGTTGGTTGGGGTCGGTATCGTAGTCGTACACCTGTGCCGTTTTGAAACGCACCTGATCTACGCCAATTTCTTTTGCCAGTTGCTTAATTTCCTCTATCTGGTGTTCGTTGGGTTTTACTACTAAAAACTGGAAAAACACAAACGGTGTCCGGCTTTTTAGTTCCTTTTTCCACTTCACAATATTGCGGGCACCTTCCAGCACTTTTTCCAGCTTCCCGCCTACCCGGTAGCTCTGGTACACATCCTGCGTGGTGCCATCTATAGAAATGATCAGCCGATCTAGCCCACTTTCCACGGTTGCCTTTGCTTTTGCATCGTTCAGGTAATGAGCATTGGTGCTGGTGGCGGTGTAAATGCCTTTGCTGCTGGCATATTTTACCATGTCCAAAAAACCTGGATTTAGAAACGGCTCGCCCTGAAAATAAAAAACCAGGTACAGCAGTTCCTTATAAATATCGTCAATGGTTTGGGTGAAAAAGTCTTTTTGCAACATGCCGGTAGGCCGGGTAAAGGCCCGCAGGCCGCTTGGGCATTCCGGGCAGCGAAGGTTGCAACTGGTGGTAGGTTCAAACGAAATAGAAACCGGCATCCCCCATTGGATGGGCCGCTTTAATAATTTGCTTAGCTGGTAACTGCTCCACACCTTGGCACCATTCCACAGGCGGCGGAAGGTGAGTTTGCCCATCAGGTTACGGGTATCGTTGAAATTGAAATACATGCTGGTGCAAGGTAGCTAACAATGAATAATGAACAGGGAACAATGGAAAACTATAAACTAAAAGCTAGTAAACAATCGCAATAACCGAAAAAGCTATTTCCGAACCCGTAAACAAGTAAACTTTATCCTTACATTTAAGCCTCAACCAATTACTGCTCATGCGGAAAATTTTCCTTTTAAGCCTGCTGCTGTGCAGCCTGGCAGGCATTTGCCAAAAAAATACTTTACACGATAAAATAGCAGCCAATGCCAGCAAGATTGAGCAAAAAGTAATTGCCTGGCGGCGAGATTTTCATGAACATCCGGAGTTGGGCAACCACGAAACCCGTACCGCCGATATCATAGCCAAACACCTGCAATCGTTGGGCATCGAGGTAAAAACCGGCGTGGCTAAAACAGGCGTGGTTGGAATTCTAAAAGGCGGCAAACCTGGCCCCGTGGTGGCTTTGCGGGCCGATATGGATGGACTGCCAGTTACTGAAAGGGTGCCGCTACCGTTTGCTTCTAAGGTAAAAGCCACTTTCAATGGCAATGAAGTAGGCGTAATGCATGCCTGCGGCCACGATAGCCATGTGGCTATTTTGATGGGCGTGGCAGAAATTCTCAGCGGCATGAAGGCCGATCTGAAAGGCACTGTAAAATTTATTTTTCAGCCAGCAGAAGAAGGCCCGCCCTTTGGCGAAGAAGGTGGTGCCGAACTGATGGTGAAAGAAGGGGTGATGGAAAATCCAAAAGTGGATGCCACATTTGGTCTGCACATTAATTCGCAAACGGAAGTTGGTAAGATTGGCTACCGGGCTGGCGGTTACTACGCCAGCGTAAGCGATATGCAAATTGTAGTAAAAGGAAGGCAGGCACATGGTGCATCGCCGTGGAGCAGCATTGACCCGATTGTTACATCGGCACAAATCATCAACAATTTACAAACCGTCATCAGCCGCAACCTGAACGTTACGGAAAATGCAGGCATCGTTACTATTGGTTCTATCCATGCAGGCAATCGTAGCAATATTATTCCCGAACGAGCAGAAATGATGGGTACGCTACGGGCTTTGGATACTGCCGACGAAAAGATGATCATCCGCCGGGTGAAGGAAATTGTGCAGCACACGGCCGAAAGCAACGGCGCCGAAGCCGAGGTAAAAATTCCGTATAGCGTTCATTACCCCATTACGTACAACGACCCCACCCTAACTGCTAAAATGTTGCCCAGCCTGCAAAGTGCTGCCGGTACCGACAATGTGTTTATCAAAGCGGCTACAACTGGCGCAGAAGATTTCTCTTTTTACGGGCAAAAAGCACCTGCTTTATATATCACCCTCGGCGGTATGCCCAAAGGTGCCGACCCTAAGAAAGCCCCATCGCATCATACCCCGGATTTTTTTATTGACGAAAGTGGTTTTGTAGTAGGCGTAAAGGCTTTGTGCTTTCTGGCAACAGATTACATGGAAATGGCGAAGAAGTAATTGCAGGCTATAATAAATAAATCCAAAGAGATGAGTTTCAAAAGATCAACCTTATATGTAGGCCTTTTTTGTCTTTTGTTCAGTTGTGGGCAGCACAAGAATTCTAAGAACCAAAAAGAACAGTTAGCGAAGCTGCCAACGGCTCCGGTAGAAAATGTAACTCCCACAACAGACCAACAAGCGAGAAGAAAACAGTCAGAAGCTTATTGTAAACGTTACGATATACCAATTTACACAAATCCTAACGCACTGTTTGTTGACTCCGAGGCAGAAGCAATCATTAGGACGAAAGATGAGGTTGTGGACAGGGCTTTAGCACTTTGCTACATTGGTTTGAAGAGTGAAGGGTTAGAGCAAACCTCATTAAATGATATTAATAAGAAGTACAACATTTATTCAAAGTTTTCTGATAGCGAACAAGTCTATATAAATTCTAAAAGTCCTACAGCACAACAAACAGCAGATGCAAACTGGAGGTACGAAAGCTTACACGTAATGCTTTGGGCATTAGGTTACATTGACTCCCTGGCTTACCCTGGTCAACCATGCAATGTGGTTGAAGATGTAAAAATTATTCATGATTTAACGGAAGACCAATTCAGGCAAAAAGCAAAACTGAGAAGTAAAAAGGAGATATTGGATCAAGCCGATCTTATTTTACGGCTTCATTGGGCTTGCGTAGATGCCAGAATGAACAACAAAACCAACCCTGCAAATCTTGATACAGATGTTGTGATGGAAAGGCATCACTCACTTAATTGGCTTATCAGCTACATGCAACAAGATTGGGATAATGTAACAACAGACACCTAGTCTTATTCATTACATCACTACGGAATTTCATTTCAGAACTACCGAAAATCCACCACACTATACGCCGTTTGGTAAGGTTTGCGAACCAAACTATTTACTGGCAATGTTGCCCGGTCATCGTCGTGAATAACGATAATGCGGTTCTTATTGATAATAGCCAGGTCTTCGCATTTGTGATTGAAATGGATGATTTGGCCACTGGCATCTTTTACCGGAAATAAGTGATCGTGTTGTAGATCGCTTTCAGTGGCGGTCCATAGGTAGCCGCCTAAGTTAGCCCCTTGCTCATAGGATGTAAGAATAAGAAAACGCTTGTTGAAAGGATCGTACTCAATACTGGAAATAGCAATGGGAAACTTACCCGGTTGCAGCGAATCGGCATTCAAACTAGCCAGCATTGTGCAAGCGCCATTTATTACTATTCTTTCGTCCTGCACTTTGTAGGGCATCGTCAAAATCTTAATGCGATAATGGAAAGAATCATAGCGGCTACCTTCTTCTCTTACGCCAAAAAACAGGGCTTTATCCGTGGCAGCTAATCCTTCTATTTTATAATATGGTGCCCCTTGTAAAAAATCTTTCGATTTCAAAGCCGCTGTCAGTAACGGTCGCAAGCTGATAGACGTACTATCGCTTTCTTTTCCGGTAGCCGTCAATACTTTGGGGTGTTCTGCATCGCCGCTTTTCCAATACAAAACAGTATTGTAATTATCCCAGTCAGGGCTGCCCGGTTTTACCCGGTCAAATGCTGTACTAAGTAGCGTAAATTTCCCATCTGGTGTTTGTGCAAAATCTTCAAACTTACTTGCCTTTTTTAGCAAGGGGTGGGTGTAATAAACTGGGTTAACTGTAGTATCAATTGCATCATTGGCATACAGCATTGAGAAAACTGAAGATCGACTGCCGGGCATGTCTTTATCATTTGCCAGCAATAGCTTTATACTATCGTATAAAATAGCTGAAGCTTCGCACCACACAGGCTTTCCACCGCTGCTCAAATCTTTTTCAAAGCAGTCGATAAAGCCTTCTTTGGTGATTGTCGCTACTGACTGCGTATGGCTGCTGGTTACTTTATTAGTAGAGCTACATTGCACTAATAATACAGCGCTCAGTAAAGAAAGAACAATACTTATTACCTTATTTTTCATAAATCTTTTCTTCAGTTAATTATTCAATCGTTTTTAATGCTGCCTCTTTTGCTGCCCGGTAAATTTTGTCAATAATTTCCACTGTCTTCAATCCTTCAAAACCACTGGTGCTAATTACTTCATTGCCTTCCAGCACTTTTATTACATTCTCGTACACCTGTGCATGGTTGCTCATACTGCCTTCGTAGCTGCCGTAACTATTGGGTTTATTTCCGGCAGGCAGATTTTTTATTTCGTAACCTTCTATATTCTGATATTCCAGTTCGTTAAGGTATTGTCCGCCAATTTTTACGGTTCCCTTTTCACCAAAAATAGTTAGCGAACCTTCCATGTTTTTCTGATGAGCATTTACCGTGTAATTGATGGTGCCAATGGCACCGCTAAAGAATTCAAGAATGACCACGCCAGTATCTTCAAACTCAATGATGCCCTGGTGAGCAAAGTTTTTCGTGTAGGCCTGCACCCGGCTAACGTCGCCAAACATCCAATATAGCAGGTCGATAAAATGGCTGAACTGTGTATAAAGTGTACCACCGTCAAGGGCCAGCGTTCCCTTCCAGGAGTTTTGATAATACTCTGCATTACGGTTCCAAAAGCAGCTTAATTGAATGCTGTAAATTTTACCTAAAAGTCCTTTATCAATGCACTCCTTTACGGCTGCTACCGGCGGGTTAAAACGGTTTTGCTTAATGACAAACAAACGGCGATTGGCCCTTTCCGCAGCCTTAATCATTTCGCCGCTATCGTACACTGAAATTGCCAATGGCTTTTCACACAACACATGAAAGCCAGCATTGAGTGCAGCTATACTATGGGCCGCATGTAAGCCATTAGGCGTACAAACAGAAACTACCTGAATGGCAGGTTCCTGCTTCAACATTTTATCTATACTATCATAAGCATTGCACTGGTACTGCTGGGCTAACTGGGTTGCTTTTGCAAAATTGGTATCGCACACTGCCAGCAGTTGACCATACTTTGCAATATGCTCCGCATGGCGATTGCCAATACGTCCGCAGCCAACCAATCCAAACGATACCATGCAGTTCAATTTTGGGTAAATATAGCAGCCCGCAAAACAAAAAAGGGCATGAAAGGATGATTGGCAGTGCAGCCTATATTTACCCATCAGAAATTGATAGTAATGGCAGCACCTAACCGGATGCATGTGGGCATTCAAAACGTACAGTTCGGCGAAAATGTAACCATCGTAGAACCGGTGAATTTATATGGTTGTACCATTGGTAATAACTGCTTTATTGGCCCATTTACCGAGATACAGAAAGACGTGATAATTGGAAATGAATGCCGCATTCAGAGCCATAGTTTCATTTGCGAATTAGTTACTATTGGCAACAACTGTTTTATTGGCCATGGCGTAATGTTCATTAACGATTTATTTGAAACCGGTGGCCCGGCAGCAGGCGATAAAACGCTTTGGAAAAAAACGATAATTGGCAACAAGGTAAGCATTGGTAGTAATGCTACTATTTTGCCTGTAACCATTTGTGATAACGTAGTGATTGGTGCAGGGGCGGTGGTGACAAAAAACATTACAGAGCCTGGTGTGTATACAGGAAATCCGGCGAAGCTGCTGCGAAAGATTTAAGAACCCAACACGTTTTGTATTTTCTTTCTTCCTAATTTCCTTTTTCAAAAATCCCATGGCCCATGACCCTGTCGGAAAACTGGTTTGCAGAAGGATACATTGATTTTGAACTGAAGAAATATACGCTGCTGGCATACCTGCAAAAGGTGAATGAATGCTTTAGCCAGAACAAGCTATACCCGCCGCTGGCCGATGTTATTTTTCATTACAACAACCTGCTACACTTCAAAACCAATAAGGCATACCTGCAACAGCAGTTTCCAAAAAAGCTGGCCCAGGCCGATTTGCAAAAGCTGCAACTGCTATACGAGGCTATGATAGAGGACAGCGATATAATGCAGGAACTGGAAGATATTCTCCGCTATTCGCTACAAAAAATAAAAGGCACCATTGAGGGCGGCACGCAGCTATACGAATTTGTGGAAGATAAAATAAACATTACCCCAGTTGGGCTGGTACCGCTGGATTGTAACGAAGGCTATTTTATGCTGGCCGATGGAAGCTACAGCGGCACAAAAGTTTACCACTACCGCCTCAGCATTTTCGAAAAACAGGATGA
>CAXTDG010000026.1:0-16642 GCA_964242675.1 uncultured Chitinophagaceae bacterium | reverse complement strand
TTGTCGTTTCATCATTTAGGTCGGTATATAATGACGCATTGGTATCCGTTTCCGGCCCATTGGAACAATTATCTTCGGTTGTTTCTTCATTTGCTATATCTGCTCCTTCGCTGGCAATACCGGTATCATTTTCAACTTCACCATATACAGAGTTACTTGTATCGTCGTCGTCAAGCGTGTTAGAAGAACTGCTGTCTGTATCTGTTTGATTATCTGTTTCTGTCTCTTCTTCCTGCATTTCCACAGATGTATCAGATTCAGTAATTCCAGGTACTGTATCAGATATACCTGTGTTGTTGCCTTCATCTTCATCAATGTCAGTATCTGTATTGGGCTGAACATTGTGATTGGGTGGTGTAATAATCTCATCACTATTACTTGCATCATCGCCTGTAATGTGGTCTGAAACTGTACCTGTACTATTTGCAGAAGTGTTTGTATTATTCTCTTCTGTGATAGCGGTAGCCAAATCACCATCTACGCTTGTAGTACCGGACGGAACGGCATGTGAAATTTCTTCTTCTGAAAAACCGGCCTTTAGCAATATATCGGCTGAAACACCTTTGCCGATGATATCTTTGAGATTGAAGCCTATATTTTTAAGGTCTGCTGCTTGTGCTCCTTTTTCGATAAGCACTTCCGGGTATAAACCTGCTTCCTCAAATTCCTTTACGCTGTACCCGGCAGAACTTATATTCTTTATATCATACCCTGCTTCAGACAATTGTTCGGGGTCCATCCCAAAGAACTTTAAAGTAGATGTTTCCAATCCTATAAAATGACCAAAAGAAGCAAGTTCCTCACCTACACTCCAACCAAATGAATGTTCTTGATTGGCTTTATCATTTTCGCTGCTACCCGATAATTCTGTTTCGTTAAGCTCAATCTTGTGCTGCTCTTTGTAGTTGTTCAACTGCATCTGCCCATATCTGGCATCATCTGCTTCCTGAGTACTACGCTGTATCTCCTGCACCGTTCCGCCCATTCCATCGTTCAATACTTTTATTTCATTTTCACGTTGCGTATTTATCAGTCCTTCTTTTTCTATATTTTCCAGGTTTCCGGAAGAAACAATATCTTTAACAGATGTTGAAAACTCCTCGTTAACAAAGCCTCCGTGAACACCTGCTTCTAAAGATGGGCTTAAAGATTTAATGGAAAAATTGCCACCTACATTTGCCCCTGCACTTACTCCAAATTCTTTTTGCTCCATCATTACCTCGTTTGACCTATAATCAAAAACCGGTTCGGGTTTAGTAATAATAGTTAAGCTGCCATCGGTTTTAAAAAGGTTTCCCCCTATCTGAATATCGGGCGAAAGCCCATGCTTAGAGGCTTCTATACCTGCATTTCCATGCGCTTCTAATACTGCAAATTGTCCTTCGCTTTTATAGGCACTGCCATCCTCATTTATTTTATAAAAATTTCCCTTAATACTACCTGCTGACCCAGAAATTCCGCCCCCGATACCAACACCTTTATTCGTTTCAGGATCAGCATTGAAATGTTGATTTTCCCCTTTTACAGCGCCTTCTTTTTCAAATCCGTCAGGTATTTTCAACTGCGGGCCAGCCTCCTGAACTGCAACTGAAGGCGACACACCGGAGACATTGATGAAAATTTGTTTCCCGGCCGCATTTTCGAAGACGTACGAATCATTTTGCTTCCCGTCGAATTTTGTGTTATTGAAACCTCCCTCTTTATTAAAGATGTTGTTTATGGAATATTTAATACTGTCGGGCAGGGATGAAAAACTGTTCCTGAAATCAGTATAGGAGTTGTTATTGATGTTGGCTAAACTATCTAAATTTTTTACTTGGGAGCCACTTTCTACAGGGTAAGACATAAGGATGATTTTAAGGTTAATTAAATGTCATAGTTTAATCTTTAAAAATTATTGAGCACCGTACTGCCGAAGCAGATTTTTCATTTTATCACTTTTTGCATAAGATAATGCTGTAAAACCATTTTCATCTTTTGCATTTACATCAATGCCTCTATCTAGTAGCAAGCGGGCAACGTCGGTCGTATTTTCAAATGAAGTTGAAGCTCTCATTAATGCAGTAAAACCATCCTTACTCATCGCATTTACATTAGCTCCTTTATTTAAAAGTAAACGGGGAATTTCAGTGGAATTATAATTCGCAGCCAAAATTAATGCAGTAAAGCCATCATTACTAGTTGCATTTACATCAGCTCCATTACCCAAAAACAAGCGACTTAACTCTATATAGCCATGTCTTACAGATGCAATTAATGGTGTCTCACCAGAATAGTTTTCCTTTAAATTGATATCAGCCCCATTTTTCAGTAATTCATTAGCTATATCTACGCAATTATAAGTAGCACATAAATGTAAAGCTGTTTCTCCCGAATGATTATTAGTCTTTGCATTTGTATTAGCTCCTTTACTTAATAGAAGCAAGGCTATATTTACAGCATTATTTCTTGCCGCCCACATCAAAGGTGTCCAATCAGTTCCATCTCGTGCATTTACATCAGCACCTTGTAGTATAAGATTCTTAACTATATCTTTATTAACTTCATCTGGAGATTTCATCAATTCTCTAATAAGCTTTTGAGTTACAAAACTTTTTGTATTAAAAAATATGTCACACTTTTGCTGAGTACCTTTATTTGAATGACTTATAATATAGTTTGTTGTGCTTACTAAAAATTCATCTTCTACTGAAATAGCTTTAAGGAGGTATTGACCGGGTAATAATGTAAGTTTTAACTTATAATCTTTATAAACTACTCCTTTTAGATTATTATTAATAAATAATTTACAGGAAATATTGGAAGTAAATACTACATCACATATACTATCTTTAGACACCCCCTTGGGCAATACTTTCTCTTTATCTGATGCGTTTTCAGTATTTTCTTGTCTATTGATAGTTGTATCTTCAGGATCCGCCACTTTAGAGTATATAATATAATTTAGCGCACTATCTTCTTTTTTATTATCTAAAACGTTTGATGCCGTACTATCTTGTTTGTTGTTATCCTTTGTGCTTACGGCTGACGGGTTATTACTGGCTTTGTAAACGACATAAAACAAACCTGCCACTAATAAAACAGCAATACCAACTGCCATAAACAATATATTTCTTTTACGCTTTTGCAGATTGATGCCTGTTGTGCTGTGCTGCTCAACCTTTGGCCCCGTTGAGTTAATTGTTGTCGAATATTTCCCGTTTTTGTGCAGCACTTCGGTTTCTATAGATTGTGCTATAACGGTTGTTTCTATTGCTGGTTTTTGTGGAGGTTGTGGTTTGGGCAATACAATCGTATCATTATTTACCACCGGTGTAATTGCTGGTTTGCCTTGCAGCAAGGGTATTAGCTCGGCGGCAGTTTGTACCCGTAGCTTCGCATCTTTCACTAAGCAGCAGCTGGCTATGGATAAATAGGGTTCCGGTAATTGGCTTATTTTTTCCTTGGTTAGCTCCTCATTAATGATATTACCCATCACTTGTTCGGCACTGCTATTATTCCGGTTTCCAAACAGGCTGTTGCCACTTACCAGGCTGTACACTATCAGCCCAAAACTCCACAGGTCTAAATTGGTAGCTATTTTACCGTTGATGCCAAACTTCTCCGGGCTAAACTGCTCCGGGGCCATATACTCAATGGTACCCATCAGTAATGAAAAACCTGTATTGCTGCTTCTTACATCTTTGCTGATTCCAAAGTCGGTTATTTTAGCAATCGGTCCATCATCCGTAATTTTTATTAGAATGTTTTGTGGCTTAAGATCCCGGTGGATGATACCCCGCTTGTGCAGATAAGAAAGCCCTTTCAACACATCGGTAAGCAACTGTATGCATAGTTCAGGATGGGCTAAGCAGTAGGTTTCCAGATCACTACCCTCCAGGTATTCCATAATACCTACCTGTAGCTTTTCATCTTCACCCATAGCCGTTGTGCTTTCAATAAAAGCAACATCGTAGTAGCGGCACAAATTCGGGTGGTCCAGCGAAATAACCCGCCGTATTTCATTCACGAGGTCGTATTTCTCGGAAATTTCAGCGGTAAAAACTTTCAAAGCTACCTGCCGGTGGAGCACTGTGTCGTAAGCTTTGAAAACTTTGGAAAAGCCTCCTCTGCCGACCAGATCGGTCTTAGGGTTGTATTGATAGCGTTCCTTTAAGTTCATAGTTTAGGGTACTGAACCTTCTCGAGATAAATATATATATACAGTATAGATAAATGCAAATGCTCTGATCGATTAGCACTATTATAAAGTCTGTGTGTAACAATTTGGTTGTGTTTCTAAATGTATGATGGGTTTACTTTAACCTTATTATCGCCTCATCTCCGGCCCTTCTCCTTTCTGAGAATAGTGCCTCTTGGTAGTTTAAAGAAGTGTTTTTATCAGCTTTTTTCTTCATCATACTTTTGGAAACACAACCAACAATTTGCTATACCTTGATTGTGAAATATAGAATAAAAACTGTGTTAGGATGGCAGTAACATCTTTTGTGAAGAATTCAAAAAAATTATGCAACTAATTCAGCCAAAATCTTTAAATCTTCTATGAAATGGTTCGACATTTGTCCCGTAGGGTCTACTAACAACAGTATCAAAACGAACTAAAAGCCTGTAAATCACTGATTTTCAGGCTTTTTTGTTTTCAGGACTTAACCAAAATGTTCAAATATTCTCAATCTGTTGGTGAGTCTTTCGGTGAGTACCACTAAAGTACATAACACGTACTCACCAAACACTCTTCAAAGTGTTGATAATTAACTAGTTCTGTATTCGAACACCTGCCTTTTTTATTGAGCTGCAATCTTAATTTTCTTAACCGTTAAACATCCGAGTTATGTTAATCAAAAGATTCAGTGTGCTTTTTTATTTAAAAAAATCAAAACACTACAAAAGCGGTCCTATTCCAATTTACCTGCGCATTAATGTTGATTCTAAGCGTGTGGAAATATCAATCCAACGGTCATGTGATCCAGCAAGGTGGAATTCACATACCGGCAGAGCAAATGGAACAAAAGAAGAAGTACGAGTGCTAAATGCATTCTTAGATTCTCTGCAAATGAAAGTGTATGAAATTCACCGAGCCTTATTAGATAATAAAGAGGAGATCAAAGCCGAGGAAATTAAAAACAAACTGCTAGGTGTTCAAGAACAATCGGATACTATTTTAAAAATATTCCAGCAGCACAATGAGCAAATGGCCCAATTGGTTGGAAAGGACTATTCTCCTCTCACATTAAAGCGTTATAAAACATCTTATGACCACACTAAAAATTTTATTCAAACCCGATATAATCTTCCAGACTTTGAGATACCGAAGATTGACTACTCGTTTATAAGTGATTACGAATTCTGGTTAAAAAGCGTTCAAAATTGCAATCATAATAGCACGATGAAGTATCTGGCTTGTTTTAAGAAAATAGTGCTTATATGTGTAAAGAAAGATCTGCTTCATAAAAGCCCATTTATTGGCTATAGGCTTACAAAGAAAGACGTTGATATCCCTTTTCTTACCCAAGAGGAACTTGCAGCAATTGCACTGAAACTAATGCCAAACGATCGGCTCAATCTGGTAAAAGACATATTCCTATTTAGTTGTTATACAGGCTTAGCATATGCAGATGTTGAGAAGCTACAGCACACGGAGATTAATACGGGCGTAGATGGTGAACAATGGATATTTACCAAGCGACAAAAGACAGCCATTTCATCTAGGATACCATTGCTATCGGTACCGTTGGAAATTATAAATCGGTATAGAAATCATCCACAATGCATTAACAGGGGAAAAGTGTTGCCCATTCTAAGTAATCAAAAAATGAATGCTTATTTAAAAGAGATAGCAGATATATGCAGGATTAATAAAAATCTAACATTTCATATCGCTCGTCATACATTTGCAACAACAGTTACTTTAAGTAATGGTGCTCCAATGGAATCAGTAAGTAAAATGTTAGGACATGCTAATATCCGTACAACACAACACTATGCTAGAGTACTTGACAAAAAAGTGAGTGAGGATATGCAAATTGTAAGAAGAAGATTAATGTAAAGCAACTAAAATCCTGTATTAGTATAAGGAACTTGAAAGCAGCTGATTAATTAAGATTAGCTGCTTTTTTGAATTTTATACATGTATAATTATATGCATTCTAATTGATAAGATCTCTATTATTACAACAGCAACTCTCTATTTTATTAAAATTGGAGTTCCCATTTTAGCAGCTTCCACATTCATCATTTGTACGAAAGCGTCTTTTGTTGTAAACTGATGATCGGTTTTCTCCCAACCGGTAAAAAACCGGTGAATGACTGGCTGCCATGCAAGGCTTTGTTTTACTACAAAAGCATTGCTTATATCTCCCGTCATCAGGTGTTGCGAACCAGCATACGATTTTATCGGCGAAAGAATAGCTAACCCCAGGTTATCTGCATTTTCACTTTGCCTGCCCCAGGTATAAATGCCGGCAACACTTTTAGTGCTTAAGCTATCGTAAGCCGGTATGTAAAAATCGTTGATGCCACTAGCAATGGTTGCCCCGGCAGGCGCTCCAGTAACTGTCACTTTATTCTGAAAGAAATACTGCCCGCCCCAAATACTTATTTCCTCTGTAGCCTTTATTGGTTTTGGCAAGCCACCTATTTTCCAGTTACTATAGTTCATGCGGAAAATAGCACGGACAGGGCCATCTGTTATTTGTTCGTACGTTTCCTGGCCAACGTTACCGCCAAAGCGAATGGCAGTATCCTTACCGCCTATTTGGGTCAACAATGCCAGGCCACCAGCGCCTAATGATTTTCCAACTTTTAAAATGTCCATGCCCCAGCTCGAATCGAAATGGTGATAGATCTTGGTTGGGTCTATGCCCACTTCATCCAGCACCATTCGGGTAGTTACCTTTCCCCAAACATCATTAGCATTACGCACATCAAAGTATTTGCGAAAACCCACTTTGTCGTTCTCCCAGGCAGGCCCTTCCGTTAATACCCAGGGCAGTTTTTCTTTGGAAAAATCGGTGTTCTGCTTGTTATAAGGCATGGTATCCCGCAATACGGAGGGTGCAAAACTTGCGTCGGGCAGTTTGTGCCGCTGGCGAACGTGGGCACGTACGACAGCCTTTACCGTAGCCGGGTTAGCACTTTTGGTAACGGTAATGGTAGCTACTTCTCTAGGCTGAAAAGAGTACAGAAAAACGGCTTCGTCCCAAATGCCATCACCGTTAAAATCGTCAAACTGCACCACTAACGGTTGCTTATCTTTTTGTATTTGTACAAACTGTCCACTGGGTATAATGCCCAGTTTTTTTGCCAGGAAACTTCTGGTTAAAACGATTAGTTCATCCTTTCGCTCAAAAGCAACGGGATTCGTAAGCGTTATGGTTTTTACCGGTTGTGCAAAGCTTTCTATCGTCAGGATGGTTAGAATACTCAGCAGCGTTAAACCTCTTCTTTTTAAAAACATAAGTGATATTACACGTTTATAAATAACCTTCTGTTTGCTGGCACAGTACTTTGCCTTTTACACGAGCACTTTTAATTATTTGCAAGATAAATTTCTGTTATCGCAACCTGCTAATGTCAGCATTATCGTTCAGTAAAATTGCATTGTCTACAAAGACTACTCATGCTCACTTAAATTGAATTGCACCTCTATTTGCATTGGATTACTAACTACTTCGGGTTACGTTCATTATCGTACCTGGCAACATCGGGTAAGCTATCAACCACTTTCTGGCGAATTGTTTTTCCGCCAATAGTTTCCACTAGCACAGAGCTACCTGCTTGTTGAGCTGCAGCAGTATTTTTGCCAGATTTTACCGGCAACATACCATAGTTAAAAACAGCGCTGTTATTTTTATCCGATACCTGCAAAGCAGCTGGTTTGGCACCATCCAATTGTGCTTGCACATTCCACTCACCTATTTCAAAACGATACAAGCCATTTGTCGCTGACACCGTTTTAACCACTTCGGGCTTGCCATCTTTTATTTGTACGATAGTTAAGAACCTAAACTTTTGTGATGGTAGCGATGTGACACCCACATGCCATTGATCTTTGTACTCTCTCAGCTTACCGCCGTCGTTCGTTAGTTTCATCCAGTTTATAGCCGTTTCGGCAAATTGATGATGCACATTTTCTGTAATATTTGTATGGGCAAACACACTTGCATTTAGCTGGAAAGAATCTGTATTAATACTAAAATTCTGCTGCTTCGGATTATTGGTGGGTTGCGCTTCAATGGTATAAAAAGGTGCATGAAACTGTGTTGTCCATTTTACATAATTCTTCGCTTCCAACTCATCGTACAAAACAATGTAGCCTCCTTCCAATTGCAGCATATGCCTGCGATATAGCGTTACGCTAACATCGCCATAACCGTTAGCTGGCGAGGGTTTCAGCTTTATCTGGTTGAAGCGATCCAACCAGAATTCACTTTTAATATTTCCATAGGCACTGCTGGCGTCGCCAAGTGCATATTGAATTCGTTTTCCTGATATAGAACGTGCTATCCAGCCATAACCTTCTTCGCCCAGCTTCTGGCCTACACTATCGGCCAATACCGTGCTGTATGCCCTGGAAGTCCGATAATCCAGCAAGTTGTGCCTGTCGCTAAAATTGCTATAGTAACCGCTGGAACCTAAAATAATATTGCCCTTGTAATTAACGGTAATTGCATTTTGGCAGGCATGGCCGTGGCCGGATGAACCAAACGGGCTACTAAGCAAATAGCTGCTCAAGGTTTTATCCGGCTTCGATAAATCCTGGTGCATGGCTACCACACCTACGTCTTTAAACGTTTCTGATTTAGGCAACTCTGCCGGTGATCTTTCCGGAAATTTTTGAGAAGACTTGTAGTTCAATAATCGGAACAATAAATAATCATCCGTGCCGGTGAAATATTCCGGATGGCTTTGCCGAATCTGACTTACATACCAGTTCAAGTATGGATTATTGTTTTTTAATGACAGTGCTTCGGCAAACAAACCCTGCGTTTTATTCACGTTGGGCATATTCTCCCACATATCGCCAGTGGCGGTGGAGGCCGCATTGGGTGGGTTGGTGTACAGCATGTAATCCGCCAGGTTCTGCATCCACGGCAATTGAAAATAATCCACGCCGGAAAAATCGCTAAATAGTTGGGATAAGTAAATGATGGATCTATAGTTTACCTTAAAATAACCATTGCCTTCGTGCCAGCCGCCGTCCTTTGTACCAAGCACCGGAAAACGGGCCGACCATACCTCGTACAGGTACGTCAGCCATTCTTTAGCCTCCGGTATTTCATTTACCACAGGAATGGTACCAATGGCAAGGTTCCGCATGGTGATTTGCCAAACATGGTTATCGCTTACATGCAGTTCAAAACGGTTAGGTAAATGATCATAAATGGCTTTAGCCCGCTTGCGGATCATAGCTTTAAACTGCTCTTTTTCTGCACTGGTCAGCAGATCGTAGCCCACATCGTAAAACCAGCCTAAAGCTTCCAACACCGCTCCGCTATTAAAGTCTTCGAAGGTGGCGTAGTTCTTATCAGGATCCATTTTCAGGATATTGAATGCTCTTTTTTTAGCATCGGTTAAGAACTCCTCCCGGTGCGTAAGCTGGTAGGCAATGCAAAGATCTCTTACCGGGTTGCCCACAATATCGCCAAAGCCATGATACATCCTGTCCATCAGGCCTTTCATTTCCAGACCGGTTTTTCCGGTAGTATCAATTTCCCGTACGGGCTTTTCTACCGGCAACGGTGCTTTCATTAGCTTTTCAGCGTATACAATGAATTTTTTTGCTTCGGGGTTATCCATGTTCTGCTGGTAAAACGCATTGCCTATTGCATGCATATTCCACAAGCGGGGATGCGGGCCTTCATTCCGCTTAATCACCTCTGCCACAGGTGGTGATACTTTATCATTGGCATATTTACTATCCACCACAAAATCGTACACCGGCGACCAGCTCCACTGGCTTGTTCCTTTTAATGCATAGCCGTATTTCCAAAACCATTTACCCGCCTGCAATGCCTGGTGCAGCGGGTACACCGCCCAGGCCTGTACATAGCTTTTAGTCAGGGAAGTTGTAAAGTCTTTATCACGGGCCAGCATCACCTGGTACCGAACATTACCAATGTTTGCATCCTCTGGCACCAGGCTACCACTTTCCATCGGGAAAACATTTTCTTTTCCATTGGTAGCAGGCCATAACAGCGCAGGCGCATTGGTAGGCACGGTGATGCCGTTGACCGGGTAAGGCCATTCCCGCACACGGGCATGTAGCTTTTCTGCGGTTAGCTGAATGATAGCTGGCTGGCTTTTTTGCTGCGCAAATCCAGACGATAAAATAAAGAGCATCAACAGTATTGAAACAGCTACCGTTGCCAATTTTTTTAATGACATGTATATCTTATTTATAATCCTGAAGTAAATGAATCACCATGTACAGTACACCACTGTTTCAGGTAATTACGCATCTGAAGCACTTTGTTTTTAAAGAGGGGTGTATAGGCAAGATTTTTTATTTCCCCAGGGTCTTTTACCAGGTTGAATAGCTGCTCTTTAATAGCCCCTTTGTTGTACACGATGTATTTAAAATCTTTCGTTATTACCGCCCGGCCGCTAATGCCCAGCAGTTCTTCATTGTCGGCAAAGTCTGTTTCTATCACCAGTGTATCCCGCAGGTTTTGAGCAGGATTAACAAGTTTTTTGCTGATATCTGCCCCTTTTAAGTAAGCTGGTTGGGCTACCCCTGCAAACCCGCAAATGGTAGGGATCAAATCGGTACCGTTGCATACCAGCATATCGTCTGTTCGGGGTTTCCATTGGCCTATCCGGGAGATGATAAAAGGTACCTTCGCCGTTTCTTCGTACAAAATCTGCTTTTGGTTCCAGCTATGGCCAGCGTAGCCATCACCATGGTCGGCAGTAAAGATGATAATGGTGTTTTTTTCTACGCCGTATTTTGTAAGTGATCCCATTACCATTGCTACGTATTTATCTACTTTCTCCACCAGACGATTATAAGCCCAGCGGTATTGGCGCCATTGCCCGGCGTTCCAGTTTACGGTGGGATAAGTGCGGAAACTAACTTTCTGTTGCTCCCGAACTATCTTAGGTTCATAGGGCGGTATTTGCCAGTTGGCAGGTAATGGTGGGCATTTATTAGCGGGCGGAGCAGCTTCCAGCACATCCATTTTAAGTGCTTCGCCTCTGGCCCATTCGCATATATCGTGGGGGTTTAGAAAAGACGCTACCAGCAAAAAGGGCTTGTCTTTGTTTTGCTTAATAAAGCTGGCGCAAAATGATGGGGTAGCGGCATCGTTGTAATCTAGGAAGTTGGTATTTTGAATGTATTCAAATCCGTGCTGACTTACCTTTTGAGTGGGTACCGGCAAGTGCCATTTACCTACATAGCCTGTGGTATAACCGCCGTTCTGTAAAATCTTTCCCATCATTAGCAGGCTATCCGGCCATAGCCCATCTTTCTCCGGGGCATTGCCAGTGAAGCCGGTTTCAAAAGGCATTTTACCACTAAAAATAGCGGTGCGGGAAGGTGTACACAATGGCTGGGCACAGTAAGCTTTGGTAAACCGAACCCCATTGGCCGCCAGTTTATCCATGGCAGGCGTATGCAGATCTTTATTACCAGCGTTGCTCATGGCATCAGCCGTTTGCTGGTCGGTTATTATAATGAGGATGTTTGGCCGGGTGGTAGTTTGGGCGCTGGGCAGGTACCTGCACAACAGCAACAAGAAGAGTAAAACCAAATTTTTCATACGCATAATCACATTCCTGAGAAACAAAATTCGCAGGAACTAAACTATACCAGCGCATTGGTATGCGGTTTCGATTAGGATGAAAATCCTTTCATTTTTGGGTAAATGGGGTTGCTGTTTTCAACAATTTACATCTAAAGAGAGGGAAATGCTATTAAGTTGTCTACTCGCTTTTAGCAACTTTGGCAAAATGCTGTTTTTGATAATTTACTAGCTGAACCAATTAGTAATAGTGCATTTGACGCTGCTAACAGGTTAAACCGAAGTTCTTCAACCAAAGTGAAAGTCAAAAACCCATGCCTTAAACCATTTTTGCCATTCCACAAGTAGCTTAGCGGTTTGCAATAATTTTAGGGGAAGCTATATGAAAAAAAGAGTGTCTTTTCTGTTGATGATAACGGTCTTTCACGTCGGCCTGTTTGCACAAAAACCAGCCGTTAAAAACACACTGAACTGGGAAAAGGAAATCAGTAAACACAACCTGGTTTTCGATGAGTTGCCTTTGCAATGGAATGAAGGCGCTTTTACCGGCAACGGCCAACTGGGGATGATGGTTTACATCTCCGAAAAAGACAGTGCCCTAGTGTTTAGCATTGGCCGGAGCGATGTAACCGACCATCAAAAGGATCCAAACCACAAAACATCATTCAATACGCCTGGGGCTAACGTCGTTTTTCATTATTGCCGGTTACCTATTGGGAAACTCTTATTAAAACCCGGTGCTAAAATCCTGTCAGGAGCCATTACCCAGGATATTTGGAATGCCGAACTGCGGGGTACGTTACAAACCGAAACGGGCAATATCAGCTTCAGGGCTTTTACGCCAAGGGATGCCGATGTGCAACTGATTGAGGTAACACAAGCTGAAAATGCCACCAGCAAATACCAATGGAAATTTGCACCGGGCAGAGCATGGTCCCCCAGGGCGCTTACCCGTTTGGATGATAAAGGAACGCTGGATTATGTGGGCAACGGAGCGCCAGAATTAAGTAATAAAGAAGGTTATAATATTTGCAAGCAAACCTTAAATGCCGGTGGCGATTATGCAACCGTGTATAAAGAAGTAAAAACGGGGCCAAATCGGGGCCTGATGTATATCGCTACGGCTAACGAATTACCCAAGGCAAATGCATCCGTACCGCTGGCTATTAAAACCATTGCCGAAACAGAAAAGAGAACCTTGGCTGTGGTGGAAAAAGCCCATCGCAACTGGTGGCACAACTTTTACCAGAAATCTTACATCGGCTTGCCAAATGCCCAGGTAGAAGATTTTTACTGGCTACAATTGTATAAAATGGCTACGGCTTCCCGGCCTGGTGGCCGGGCGGTAGATTTATGTGGGCCTGACTACAAAACTTCCCAATGGCCGGGCATGTGGGGGAACCTCAATATTCAATTGACTTATTACCCTGTTTACACCAGCAACCATTTGGAATTAGGAGAAAACATGCTGGATATTGTAGACGAGAGTTTTTCAACTTTAATTAAAAAGTATAGCGGCCCGCATTTGGGCGATGTATGCTGGACGATGCACAATTACTGGCAACAATTAGCTTATGCCGATGA
This sequence comes from uncultured Chitinophagaceae bacterium, assembly GCA_964242675.1. GTDB lineage: Bacteria > Bacteroidota > Bacteroidia > Chitinophagales > Chitinophagaceae > JAZKFT01. The sequence continues at coordinate 3,314 of CAXTDG010000026.1, read as the reverse complement.
CCAAAAAGGATTGCAACAACGTTGGTTGCCAAAGGCGCTTGCCGTGTATGACGAATACAAAAAAATGATGACCAACGAAAATGGAAGGATTGGCCTGGGCCCTATGCGTTCGCCGGAGTACAAGGGAACTACAGATTTCAAAAACAGCAACTACAACCTGGCCAACCTCAAATGGTTATTAACAACGTTCATTAATGTAAGTGAAACCGGTAAGCTCAAAATGACGGCCATTGCCGGATGGAAAGATACGTTGAACAAGATAATAGACTACCCTACCGACCAAAACGGATTGATGATTGGCAGTGAACAAAGCGTTGATGAATCGCACCGGCATTATTCACACTTATTGGGATTGTACCCACTTTTTGTAATGCAACCCGACAACTCCAAAGACAGTTTATTGATTGATAAATCGGTAAATCACTGGCTGGGGATCGACAATGGAAAAGCCCTGGCGGGATATTCTTTTACGGGTGCATCCTCATTAAATTCGGCATTGGGCAGAGGCGATGAAGCATTGAAGCAATTATTGAAATTACTTAACGGAGAAAAGAGTATTAGTCAGTTTTATGCCAACACCTTTTACGCCGAAAGCGGTGGAAAAAACGAAGTAATAGAAACGCCCTTGAGCGGAGCCGCATCAGTAAATGAAATGCTGTTGCAAAGCTGGGGCAGAAAAATCAGGGTATTCCCGGCATTGCCCAAAGTCTGGAAAGATGCCTCGTTCCAAAACTTATTGGCCGACGGCGCTTATGAAGTAAGTGGTGTTTATCAAAACGGTCAAGTTGAATGGATAGCTGTAAAAAGCAAAACCGGAAAACCTTTTATCTTAAAAAACATGCAATTAGCTAATTGTAAAGCGATAGAAGCCACCGGGAAATATACCACCAAAAGCATTTCCCCAACTGAAACAGCAGTTACCCTTGGTGCTGGTGAAACCATTTTCTTTAAACGGGATAAAGCGACCGTAACGGCAATTGTTCCTTCCAATAACCCAATGACTGAGCACCATTTTTATGGTATTAAAAAAGGCCAGCAGTTGAAAAAGAACCAGGATTTCCAGGTGTTTGATTTTTACGAACCGAAGTAGAAAAATAGATTTCAGTTGACAGGGTATAGAAAGGCCTTTTACTCATGGTAGCAGGTCTTTTTTTATTGATAATTATGCTTTATAGTACACAATGCCACTCATCTTAGCTACTCGTTCTCTTAACTTCTGGCTGCAAAAAGTTCCCGCAATTGTACCGTTTTGTTGGTGATGAGAGGCCGGGCATAACTAGCTATAAAAAAGATATAACCCAGTGTGATGTACAAAAACATTAATGCGTAACGCAGGCCCACCCAGTCGCCTAATAACCCAACGATTAGCGGTACCAGTGCGCCGCCAAAAATGCCCGAACAAAGAATGCCGGAAAACGATCCGTGATTTTTAGGTACTGAATTGAGTGCCAGCGAAAAAACGATAGAGAACATAACGGATATGGTAAAACCAGCAGCAGGAAAAGCCCATAAGGCCATTTGCTTGCTACCAAATAAAGCCACGGAAACAACCAGGATAGCCGTCAACGCAGCTGTCTTTAAAACAATTCGTGAATCACACAGTTTTAGCACTGCCAGTCCTAGTAAACAACCCAGGGTCATCAGCCCCCAAAACCACGCAACGGCACTGGCACCGCCCACGTTCGGATCAACCCCGTGGTAGGCCCGCAAAAACTCCGACATCCAATTGGCCAGCGATTGTTCGGTACCTACATAGGCTACAATGCCTAAGAAAAATAACCACACTTCTCTTTTTTGAAGTAATTCTTTATATGCCGTAACGGCTCCTGCTTTTTCATCTTCTTTTAGCTGTACTACGGGCATTTTTATGAGTGCCAGTATTACCAGCATCAATATAAAAATGAAACTAAACAACCAGTAAAGTGCCGTCCAGGTAAGGTCGCCACGCACCAGCGAAGCCAGCCCCGCAATGAGTTTATTTTCCGATGGTACCATCGCCAATTCCTTCAACAGCCAGGTAAATACAAACGGACTTATAAACGATGCCAGTCCAAAAACCAGTTGCGCCAATACGGAGTAAAAAGCAAAATGTTCTTCGCCGCCTGCCGTACGCATCAGCGGATTGATGATAACCTGTAGCATGGCCATACCAATACCAATGATAAACAGCGAGCCGAGTGCTATAATATATTGCGGGTGAAAAGCAAAGGCTAAAGCACCTGTAAGATTGAGCAGAAACGCAATAAGCATCGCCTTTTTTTCACCCAGCTTTTCTATGAGTATACCCGCCGGGACCGACATAATACCATACGCCAGGAAAAACGAAAAGGGCAGAAAAGCGGCCAGGGTAAGGCTTAAATCATACGTTTTAATAATGATGGGCATTAAGGGGCCCAGTATGTTGGTAACAAACGAAATGACGAACCAAATCAGCAGAATAATTCCTACTAAAAAATTATTTTTCTTCATTGTTGATTGATTAAGGAAAACACTTTTGCGGCACAACCCAGCAGCCCGGCCTTATTGCCCAGCGCTGCGGCTACGATCTCCGTGTTTGCTGCTGCCACCGGCATGGCTAGTTGCTTTGCCCGTTCACTGATTTTACTGATATAGAAATCACCAGATTCGCTAATACCACCGCCTATTACCACTTTCTGCGGACTAAAAATGTTGATGAGGCTGGCAATGCCTGCTGCCATTGCATTGAAGTGTAAATCGAATACCTGCAAGGCATCGGTGTTGCCTTGCAGGTAAGCTGCTGCTATCGTTTTACCATTGATTGGCCCGAACGGGTTGGTGGTTATGGACTGGTAATTTTTCACCAGTGCTGTGGTGGACGCATACACTTCAAAGCAGCCTCTGCCACCGCAGGAGCAAGGCATACCACCCTGTTGGATAATAATATGTCCTAATTCAGTTCCCCGGTTTTTATAGCCGCCGAATAATTTTTTATTAATGATTACGGCCCCGCCAATGCCGGTACCTACCGTCAGGAAAACGGTATCCTCCGTTCCTTTAGCAGCACCATACATCCATTCTCCATAACCCATCATGTTGGCATCGTTGTCTACCACCGTCTGCAGCCCTGTTTGTGCATGGATCATATTTGCCAGCGGCAGGTTTTCAAAACCCGGCAGGTTATCGGCCCCACCAATCACTACGTTATCATCCACAATACCCGGAAAGCCAATGCCCACGCCGGTTACAGCTTGCTCTACACCACATTGCTGTATGGCCGATACTATTAGTGATATGATTTCCTTTTCTGTACCAGCGCCTTCTAGCGGCACTAAAAATTCTTGCACAACCTGGCC
>CAXTDG010000025.1:0-16828 GCA_964242675.1 uncultured Chitinophagaceae bacterium | reverse complement strand
GAGTATACATCCGGGTACGTCATAAATAAGGGCGGGGTAGTAATGTTCACCCGTTTATCGGTACACTGGGCTGATAGAATAACTGCCACCAGTAACTGGTAGGGATTATCATACATCAGTTCTGTTTCCGGGGTGGGGTTATGTTCCTGAAACCAGGCAATTACAAATGCGTATTTTTCCTTGCGGGTCAAAGTGGTAGCTGCGTAAAAAGTGAAAAGGTAAAAATAGCCACTAATAAAAAACGAATGGCACAAAGCAATCCTAACTCCTCACTATTCTTAATGATGGATGCGTTTTACCTGCTCATAAAGTGTAAACGAAAGATCCTAAATATTGCTTTTGTTGCTTGTAATATTCAATTATTACCAGGAGGCACCACTTTAAAATGACATTAAAATTGGTTAGTTTCGCTCAACTGCATAGCATCATTTTTGTTGCTTCGGCTTCTAACCACCGTCAAATAATTTTTTACTCTTTAAAGCATGGCGCTAAAACAAATAGACCACGGAACAGACGATTATCGAATGATGATTAGCCTGCGGGACGAACTGCTCCGCCGGCCATTAGGGCTTGCTTTTGATAACGAAGAGTTGGAAAGGGAAAAAGACGATATCCTGATTGGTTCATTTGAAGACGACCGCCTGCTAGGCTGTTGCCTGCTTACCGAAGTAGATTCGCAAACAGTACGCCTGCGCCAGATGGCCGTTCGCAACAACCTGCAACGCAAAGGTGTAGGCGATTCCATTCTCCGCTTTGCCGAAACCCTGGCCCGTGACAAGGGCTACCGCAAAATAACCATGAATGCCCGTGCTACTGTAATTGGCTTTTACGAACGCTGCGGCTACCGCACCTGTAGCGATGAATTTATTGAAGTAACCATTCCGCACAAGGTGATGGAAAAATGGCTTATCTAAGTGAATGGTGAATGGGTCTTGAGTTTTGACTTTTCTTACAGTCTTTCGGACTTACCGACTCGCAGACTTCGTAGCAACACTACTCAACTATCAGAACTTTAGACCTTAAACTTTAGACTTTAAACGGCACTTCTACTCCTCCGGCACATTTATTTTTACCAGGCCCAGGCGATAGTTACGCAGATAAGGCATTACAAATGAAGTAGCGTTTATTGGGATGGCTTGTCTTAAAAAATATTGCTGCTTTGGATTTAATTGCAGCAGCCGGTCCGTTTCTGCGGCTTCCCCCAGCCGATAGCTGTGAATGGCTACTATATTGGTTCTGATTTCTTCTTCATAATACACCGTTGTACTCCTTCCGTTGTTGAACATAAAGGACGGGTAATTGGTGTAGCCTGCAGTAGTTTGTGCAACAGCTCCCAGTGAAGTGAATGTAGAATCCAGCCGGTTGAAACGTAGCTGCGTCTCAAAAACTTTGGTCTTAAAGTTCATCGTTCGTACATAATCTGCAACCAGCAGTTGATCATTTGGCAACATAGTGGTAGAGACCGGCAGATATATGTACGTAGCATTTGTGGCCAGGCTGCTATCTGCCAAAGCAGTATAAAAACGATTCACCTGGTTTAAGTTGCTATCCAGTTGCAGCAAGGAGGTATAGGCAGTTTGCCTGCGGGGTGGCACCAACGGTTTGTGAGCTTGCCCTTCCAGTATAAAACCCGTTTTGTAAGGAAACACATCCTGCGGCACAAACATTTCGTCGTAGAACAAAAAAGATTTAGAACGAACCTTGCTTTGAGCCACATTTATTTTGTGAACAGTAAGTTTTGTAAGGGTGTCGTCTGTTGCTATGTTTAGCAAAAGCAGGTCGTTGCCCAAGGTATGAATACGCAGGTTTCGTAGGTGCGTAGGAGGGTACCGCAGGGTAAGGTGCAGCAAGTTGATGTACTGTAGGTTAGAATCTACAGCGGTAATGTGCATCCTGCTATGTTCATCATCATCGCCCATGCTGTACTGTATAAAAAACCACTGATTATCGCCTTGCCTTATTTGAGAAACCGGCACCTCTTCCAGCGGTATTTTATTAAATTCAGCTGTTCTGTCAACCCACTCATTATTTTTTACACAAAGCAGCCGGGTGGTTTTTGGCTCCATCAGTATTACGTAGTAAAGGCCTTTGAAGGTGGCAAAAGACAACCGTTCGCCCCGGCGGGATACAATTTTGCTTTGTACCAGGTGTAGCTGTTTGTCATATATGTCCATCGTTACCCGGCCGGGGTTCCAGCGCCCCCAGCGCCACACATGCGTTGAGCCATCGGGTGAAAGCACTACTTGCATGTTGTCTCTGCTGGCATCAAAAAGCAGTTCCCGGTCGGAATAAATGTAGGACTGGCCAATAGCAGTAGTAGCTAACAGCAGGCTGATGAACTGAAAAAACAACCGGGCACAAAGCTTTAGCAACGACAATTTTTTAATAAAGATGATGGACACAAATCTTCCATAAAGTGTTGGGTAGCAAAAAAAAGACTTATCACACAATCAGCTGTATTTATTCAATTTCTAAATCCCTTTATGGTATAGGCCATGCAAAAATACCTGACTCAGAAAACCAGTACTTTTATAATTCAAATATTGATGCAGAATGGTAATTGCCAACCCGATATATGATGTGGTATTCAAACGCATGATGGAGAATGAAAGAGTGGCAAAATTCTTTGTTGGAACCCTCTTAAACCAAACGATTGAAACCATTGAAGTAAAACCACAGGAATTCACGTATACCGATGAACTGGCAGGGCTTGCTGTTTTCAGGCTCGACTTTATTGCAACTATTAAAACAGAGGATGGCGAACTTAAAAAAGTACTGATAGAAATACAGAAGGCGAAAAATCAGATAGACCTGATGCGGTTTCGTAACTACCTGGCAGAGCAATACAAAAAAGAAGACAAGGTAAATGATGAGAAAGTAGTACTGCCCATCACAACTATTTACATTCTTGGTTTTAAACTTCCCGATATAGATACACCCTGCATTAAAGTAGAGCGGAATTATAAAGACCTGATAAACAACATTATTATAGAAAAGAAAACCGATTTTGTGGAGAAGCTGACCCATGATAGTTTCATCGTTCAGGTAGATAGAATCACCGACCGCTACCAGACAAGACTGGATAAATTACTGAGCGTTTTTGAACAGACTAATTTTATAGATGAGACTAGAGTGACCAAGCAATTTAAGCATGAAACCGACCTGGAAGAGGTAAAAATTATTACAGACATTTTGCACTACACCGGTACCGACCCCGACGAAAAAAAGAAGATAGAAGTAGAGCAAGAAGCATGGCGAACAGTGAATGCTATGTTTGAAGACAGGGAAAAGGAACTTATAAAAAAACTTGATGAAAAAGACAAAGTCCTTGATGAAAAAGACAAGTTGATAGAAGATCTGATGCGTCGGCTAAACGATAAAAGCTAGTACACATCCAAACTATATTACCCCCGACGGCAAAGTTTGTTATACGGGCAATAGCGGCATTTCTCAACATCGGTCGTTTGGTCGAATGGCACAAAAATATCGAACAGTTCTTCCAGTGTTTTGCGTAGGTAGCCTTCCATCTCATCCAGCGTTTCGCCAATGTTGGTAGCTGTTATTTTCTTTTGCTCACCACGGGTTTTGCTTATCAACTGAGGCATAAACGCTTCGCCCCGTTCCTGCATTTTACGGAGTGGTAGCAGTGCCGGTTCAAAGTGTTCCCGATGCGGAAACTGCTTGCGGAAATTCCAGGCATAGATGAGCGTTTGCAGGGCCGCTTTATTGGGCTTTTTGTTGCTCCGTTCAAACAAACTTTCTACCGAACCAAAGATGGTATCGTCGCCACCGGTTTTATAATCTACCATGCGGTACACGCCATTCACATTATCTACCCGGTCAATATAGCCACCAAAAACAATGGGCCGTTTGTAATCGCCCACCTGTATCCAGAAAGGCTCCCGGAAAGTAGTTTCCAGATCCTCAATTTTGAAAGGCGTTTGCGTAGCATCATAAGCCAGGTATTCCATGGCATACTGCTTCACCACTTCGGCCACAATAAGCAGGCGACCCGTAAACTGCACTGGTGATTTGCTCTTTTGCCGCCAGCCCTGCCGAAAGGCTTCGGGTAGCAAAACATCTATCTGGCCTTGCATCCATTTCACATCATCCGCCGTTACTTCCCAGGTGCCATTCTTTTTTAATAATGCCTGGTACAGCAGCTCCATCAGTTTGTGCACTACGCTACCAAACACGGCAGCATCCACTTCATCCTGCACTTCGTCGGGCTCTTTCAATCCGGCGATGTAGCGGTAGTAAAACTGCAGGCGGCAAGTGAGGTAAGTATTGATGGCCGATGGCGATAAATACTTGGGATTGGTTTTAAGGAAATACGGATTGCACAGCCGCATCACCTCCGGGCTTTTGGCAATGGTAATTTTTAGCGGAGCAGTCGTTTTAAGGTTGAAACGCAGCCCGGTTTCTGAGATCCGAAATTTTGTTTCATATTCCAACTGTGCCACAAAGCGGGTAAGCTCACCAGTACTGTGTTCGGTAATGGCAGTATTATAGGCCAGCGTCATGCTCTGGCATCGGTGCAGCAGCCGGTAAAAATGATAGGCTGAAATAGCATCCTGATGCTCCGGCAGCGGAAGCTTGAAAGCCCGGCGAATATTATCGGGCAAAAAGGAAACGGGGCGTTTGGTATGTGGCAAAATGCCTTCGTTGGCACCAAGAATCAAGATGTGTTCAAAGTCAAGCCCCCGGCTTTCGAGCAAGCCCATAATCTGCAGGCCATGCAGCGGCTCGCCCTCAAATGGAACAATGGTAGCTCCAATATGCCTGCGAATGCTGGCCGCCAAAAAGGAGAGGCTCATTTGCTGCTGCGGTAGCGTGGCAAACAGTTGCTGTAGCTGCATTACCAATTGCCATACCTGCACCAAAAAACCTTGCAATAGTTCATCTGCTTTAAACTGCTCTTGCTGATTGATGTTGGCAAGTATTTGCAATAGCCTGGCAAAAACATCGGTGGTTTTATGAACGGGGGCAAAAAGGTAATCGCCAACATTTCCCTGTAATTGTAAGTAGCTTAGCGGCACCCGTAGTAGAATGTCTTTGATAATTGTTTTCTGCATCCGCTCCTTTGCTTCCGTTTCCCAATTGCACAGCGAATGTTGCAGAAAACGCTGCACCAGCCGGTACTCCACGTCTCGTTCCCGGTGCTGCTGCAGGTCTTCCTGTATCTCGAAAAACAGTTCGATAAAAGAAAACAGCACCGTTTGCTGTAGCGGGTAGCCCATGGTTACGTTCACCGTACCAATGCCGGGCGGCAGACTTTGTAATACGGGTAGCAGCATAGCTTCATCTGCCAGAATAATAGCCAGCTTTTGTGGGTCAGCAGTTTTGGGAAGACTTTCCCGCCATTGCTGTAGCAGCTTGGCCTGCATCACACTTCCCTGGGTAGAAATGATGTGCAGCGGCATTTCCTTACCCCCGATTTCGTGTAGCAGCGGCAACTGGTTTTGCAAGCCCACTGGCCCGGTAGCCCGCCGCATAAAATGCCCGGCTTCATGCTTGGGGTGCTGCACGTAGTGGGCATCGGCATCCAGCCACAGGCTTAGTTTTCCTTGCTGCTGCCAGCGTTGCAGCCAGGTTTCTTCCGCTTTGTTCAGGGCATTAAAACCTACAAAAGCCACATGCTGCCAGCCTTCGGCAAATGAAGACTGCGAGGAATTATTATAGGCAAGGTTGCGGTAAGCCATGCCTTGTGTGCAACTATCTTCCCGTTCCATTTGCTGGTGAAACTGCTTATAAATCTGCGGCAGATTTTCCCACAAAACCAGGAACCGTTCCTGCTGACTGCTGGTACGATCTGGCGAAAACGACGACCAGAATTCTTTTAAAAACTGGTGTTGCTCCTCTGTTAGCGAATCGAAGCTTTTTTCGATGGCTTCAATGTCCCGCAACTGGGTGTACACCTGCTCTACATTCGCCAGGTTGGCATCGAGTTCATCAAAATCACGGAGTAAAATATCGGCCAGCGGAGCAAATTTTTCATAGCTGGGCAAATCAGGCATTACCCGTTGCATCACTTGCCGATACACCTCGTACAGCACAAAACTTTGCGCCACCCGCCCCGCAATGGGACGGACGGACGAACGCTGCACCATTTCTTCAATGGTAAATTGCTCTGGCAGCAGGGCAGGCGGCGCTACAATCTGGCTGAGGTAATGGCTAAAAAACACACACTGCCGCCGGTTAGGAAATACGAGGGCAACTTTATACAATTCGTTTTTGTAACGGTTGTAGAGTTCGGTAGCTACGGTATGAAGGAAGGGCTGCATGATGAAAAACCGGCCGGGGCCAACGTCAAATATCGGTTTTGCTAAACTATTATTATTGTTGATTTAGCTACTGAAATTGCTAAATTTCAGACACAGCTTTCCTAAAACAAAACAGCCGCCAGGCAATTACCTAGCGGCTGTTTCCTATCATTAAAGTCTTCTACTGTTTTATAAACGGCAGCGTCTGCTCTGTAGTGCCACTGCTCATTACCAATCGGTAAGCACCAGCAGCTAGATTGCTAACGGCTACAGGTATAGTTTGCCCGCCGCTTTGCACTGCTACTTTTCTGCTATATACCTGCTGCCCAGCTGCATTAATAATACGAAGTTGTGCCGATGTAGCCGTGGTGGCGGTAATGTTTAATTGAAGGTTGCTGCTTACTGCATTACCTTTTAGCTGTATCTCAAAAGCACTGCCTACAAGGCGTACCAGCTTTACGTCGGAAGTAGTGGCTTTGCCATCTTTACCTACCAGCTTCAGGCGGTAGATCATGGCAGTATTATACACAGGTTTGGTATCGGTAAAAGTGTAATCTATGGTACCGTTGTTTCGCTTAGCGGTTACGGTGCCGATGGTTTTATAAGCCCCATTTTCGTCTTTTCGCTCTATCTCAAACCGGGCTGCTTCTTCATTATCGGCTACTTGCCAGTGCAGTTGTACTTTGTCTTTTTGGGCAACGGCATCAAAAGAAAGCAGGTTGAGGGGCAGGATAACGGCAGAACCCTGCACCCAAACAGAATAGCTACGAGCTGGCAAATCGAAATACACCCGCCCATTATTATCCACCGTTTGGTAGGGGAAAGCAGAGTTGCCCAGTATATCGGTAAACTGCGTACCGGTTGCAATAAAGCCGCTCCGGGTATTAATCTGGTGGTCGAGTTGCAGGCGGGTATTGGCAAAATTGATGGCTACCAGTACATCTTTACTGCCACCGGCTATACTGCCCTGTAGTTGATAGATCAGCGCTTTATCAGTAGAGCCGCTAATGAAATTGCTGGTGTAAGTAGTGCCAAACTTGTTTAGATAATCTACCGAAGGCGAGCCGTTTACAAAACCCCGCAGCACATACATCAGCCGGTCCAGTTCTGCTTTTTGCGAACCAATGGCAGGCTCGTACGATTCCTGGCGCCGGTAGCCGTAGTAGTCGGGATAGAAAATAGTCGGTACGCCCAACTGGTTGTTGGTCAAAATATAGGCATAGGCCAATAGCGGGTTGGTCCGCACCAGCGATGCATAGCTGGAGCCATCCCGAAAATCGTGGTTGTTGACGAATGTAACCGCATTAAAACCGCTTACGTTAGCCACATCGTGCAGGCTACCCTGAAACACATTGCGAACATCAAAACTCGTATTGTCGCAGGCCTGCCGCAGGTTTTCCCGCAGGGTAAAATCAAAAATCTTTGGTTGAATGGCAGCTTGTGCAGCAGTGCTCATATTGTTCTTTACAGCCGTTAGCCAGCCGCTAAGTACACTGGCATTGTTGTCGTACCATTCGCCCACTACCATTGATGGATTGATGCCGCTACTGTTCAGTTGAGTAAGCAAGTGGCCTACGAACGAGGGTGTAAAATGTTTTACGGCATCCATACGGTAGCCCCGTACGCCCAGGTCGGTCCAGTTCCATTTGGCATAGGCTATCAGCGAATCTTCCGTACGTTGCTGAAACTGATCATAGTCGTAATAAAACAGCATCTGGTCCCAGTCGCCATTTAGAAAAGTGGTGCTGGCATTGGTAGAGTTAGGTTTAAAAAATTCATAGTTCATACCGCCCCGGCCGCTGGGCAGGTTGGTGAAATCAGTATAGGTCTGGTACTGCATTGCGCCCACTACATCGCTGCTGGTCCCCGTGTAGTAAATACCGTAAATACGATGATCGGAGTAGCTGCCATTATTATTCAGGTAAATGAAAATGGTATCGCCTGCCGCATTAAAATCGGCTGCCGTCAGGTTAATGTGAAACTCATCGGTATTGCAGCCGGTGCCATTATCTACATTGGCGTTGTAGTTGCGGCCCAATTGAATATCGTTATTGCCTTGCCCGCAGTCGCCTCCGCCGTTGGGTTCTGTTTCGCTGCCATCGGGCAGGTTTTGGTAGCCACGAGTATTGGTTTGCATGTATACCCGGTAGGCATAGTTAGCAAAACGGGCATCACCGGTTTTAGAACTGATTTTAAAGTAATAATCTCCTGCACCCCGGCCTGTGCTGCCGCCTACGGGCAAAATACACCGGAAACGATCAGAAGGGAAAGGCTCTTTGGCTGCGTTGTAATAATTAGTGATGTAATCCTTTACCGGCGGGTTGTTTTCGGCCCGGCCACCATCCCGGTGGTTGAAAATAACATCTGCTACAGGTTGGATACCTTGTGCGGTAAATTCTGCCAGCATATTGTTGAGAGCAGGCCGGGTGCCCAGGCCGGTAGTGGTGTTCCCAATAAATAGGTCTTTAGGGTCGTAGCCATTGCTGCCCGGCCCACCGCTTGCCACGGCATGTGGTGGAAACCAGATATGCGTAATACCCGCATTTTTTAAAGAGGCAGCTTTCAGTCGCAGCGTATCAGCCCAGCTATAGCCATCGGCGGTTTTGGGGTAATTCCAGTACCAGCCCTGCATAAATATTTGCTGGGCATTGGCAAACTGCACCGCACCACATAGGCACCCCGCCAAAAAGAGTAATGTTCTTTTCATAGGAAACAATCGTTTTATTGTGTCAAATGTACACGGTGAGAAACGGATAATAAAATCCATTTCTATTACTCATAAAGCTGAATGAAACAATCGCTTTTGTTTCACCGCTTTCACTAAACACCTGTTTCAATAAAGGCTGCTATTAGTAATTTGCGGCCATGTCAAAATTTTTCGCAGCCCTTTTCCTGTTTGCTGGTAGTCAGTTACAGGCACAAGACATCAACAAAATTATTACCCAGTCCGAAGTGACCCGCATAGAAGCTACACTTAGCAGCGACAGCATGGAAGGCCGGGCTACTTTTGCCGCTGGGAACGACCGGGCAGCTACTTTTATAGCTGCCGAAATGAAGAAGGCCGGCCTGAAACCACTGCCAAAAGAAAAGGATTTTATGCAGCGGTTTTCCATGTATAAAACGGCTATTACCAGTGCTACCGCAACGGTAGATGGTGCAACTATTCCGGCTGATAATATCATCTGCATTTCTTCCCAGCCGCTGGTAGCATTTACCGAAAAAAGCGATTACAAAATAATACCTGTAAAAGCGGGTGCCGACCTGCAGCAGGCCTACCGGCAATATGCCAGCGCTAAAGAAAATATACTGATGCTGGTAGATAGCTCTTTTGCTTCCAGCATTAAGCGTATACAGCGTTCTACCTCGTCGGCCAGGTTTCGGCAGCCAAATAATATTGTGCTACTGTTTGTGCCTAACGTAGCTGCAACCACTTTTTCGGTAAAAATTGAACAGACATTTACTGAGCAAAAGCTGACTAATGTAGTTGGGTACCTGCCTGGCAAAACCCAGCCAAAAGAGTTTGTCGTTTTCTCTGGTCACTACGACCACCTGGGTTATGGTAAGCCAAATGCTGCTGGCGATTCGCTGTACAATGGAGCCAATGATGATGCATCCGGCACTACCGCTGTGCTAATGCTGGCCCGCTACTACAAACAGCTTGGTAATAATGCCCGTTCCATCATTTTTGTAGCCTTCACCGCAGAGGAAATTGGTGGCTTTGGTTCCCGCTATTTCAGCAATCAGTTACCGGCAGATAGCGTGGCAGCTATGTTTAATATTGAAATGATTGGTACCGAAAGTAAATGGGGGACGGCCTCCGCTTACATTACCGGCTACGAAAAAACAGATATGGGCAAAATACTGGAGCAAAATCTGAAGGGCAGTGCTTTTACTTTTTACCCCGATCCTTACCCTACGCAGCAACTATTTTACCGCAGCGACAATGCTACGCTGGCCCGCCTGGGTGTACCGGCCCATACCATTTCCACCTCCAAAATGGATAACGAACCGCACTACCACAAGGCAGATGATAGTATTGGAACGCTGGATATGAAAAACATGACGGAGATCATTAAGGCGGTTGCCATTAGCGCCCAATCTATTGTAATGGGCAAAGATTCGCCGTCGAGGGTAGATACCAAGCAGCTACGGTAATAGCTGCATTTTGTAAACGCTATAGTAGCAAAACAGCAAGCCTCTGTTTGTTAACCGCATCCCTAACCCTTCTTCAGCACTTCTTTTCAAAACCGATACAACCGCTATGCTGAAACGCTTTGTCGAAAAACTGGCTGGTAATAAAACGGTGCTGCTGCTGGTAATGGGCAGCGCCTTGCTGGCAAGCGTTTGTATAGATGCCCGCAACTACCTGGCGCTACCCAGCGATATGCGTAACCGCATTGTGGGTGGCCGTATGATAGAAGACGGCCTGTCGCCCTATTTCTACCTTTGGAAGGAAGGTGGCTCGGTGCGTTACTACGATACGCACACCTTGCCCATTTCCATTGTTTCCGGCTCTACTGCTACGCCTTTTTTTCATTGGGCCATTATTCCAATAGCCGATTTTCAGCAGCATCAACTGAATGCGTTTTGGTTTTTTCTCTGCTATGCCATGCTAGGCCTGTGTTGGTTGCTGCTGTTGCTGGCTATGCCACCACCCCGCCGGGGCAGGGCCATTTTGCTTACCGCAGTTGCCATTGCTTTTACCTACACTACCGGCTGGCGCATACACATCAACGTAGGGCAGAATTATATTTTTGTTCCGGTGGCAATGACGGTTTGCTACTACTGCCTTACCCAAAAAAGAGACTGGCTGCACCTGCTGCTGTTTGGAGTGTTTGCTACCAGTTTGCTGCTACTGCGGCCCATTTCAGCCCTCTTTTTTATGCCGATTCTTTTTTATGTAAAAGCTCATTTTAAATGGCTGGCCAGTGCAGCCCTATTGCTGGGTGCTTACCTTGTTTTTGTAATTGCCAGCCCGGTGCAAAAAAAGAACTGGGAAGAGTATTTTACCAGCGTAAAGGTGAATGTGCAGCTACATCAGCAACTGATACCGGTACCATCGGATAGCCAGTACGACAATTATTTACCCATTGCCACTTTTGAAGGCATAGATATTAATAGCCAGGGAGATGAATACTGGGCTAAGAAGCTGCGAAAAGGAATTGAAAACAGCAATTTTTATATTTTTTATGAAGAGCTTTTCGGGCATAAGCCGTCCATACAGATGCAGACAATATTAGGCATCAGCACTTGCCTGATAATGCTTTTGCCCTTGTGGCTGGTAAAGAAAAAAGACCTGCCAGTCTCACCCGCAATGCTGCTGCTGCTGGGCTATATGTTGTACAATGCTTACGAGTTTTTTTCGCCTATCAATCGGGGCAATTATGCTTTTGTGCAGTTCATTTTTCCACTGCTGCTGCTGGTGCTATACATCAGGCATATGTACCTTATTCCAATTGCGGTACTCCTGCTTGGGCTTTACCTAAATATTGCGGTGCTGCCTGCGGTAAAAATGGAGCACAACATCGGGCAGTTTTTGATAGTGGTGGCAACATTATACCTGGTGTACCGGGATTTGATAATGACGTATTTCTTTAAACAAAGAAAATTACAGGTGAATGAACATATTTATTTAGCATAAACAGCGTTTAAACGTTGCTCCTGGCATCCAATTACCTACAACCCTAAAACAGCCATATAAAAGCCAAAAGATACTGGCGTAAATATTGGTTTACCGGTTTGTATCGGGTGTAGATTATTGTAGCTACTGCATACATACCAACCTTCTAATTTAACAGATTTATTCTTTATATCGTGTCTTCTATCAACGAAAAGCCAGCTTTTTCTTTCTTACAAGGTGGTGGCGAAATAGGCGAACTGACTCGTAATTACGACTGGTCGCAAACATCTTTGGGTATGCCTGATACCTGGCCGCAAAGCCTGCGTACTACGCTTAGCATCTTGCTCAATTCCAAGTTCCCTATGTTTTTATATTGGGAAAAAGAGCTGCTCTGTTTTTACAATGATGCCTACCGCCCTAGTTTAGGCAATAGCGGCAAACACCCAAGTGCATTAGGCAAGCCGGCTGAAATAGTATGGAAAGAAATATGGCCGGTAATTAAGCCCTGGATTGACCAGATACTCTCCGGCGGTGAAGCTACCTGGAATGAAAACCAACTGGTACCCATTTATCGCAATGGACAAATGGAAAATGTGTACTGGACATTTAGTTACAGTGCCGTAAATGATGAAAGTGGCCACCCGTCAGGTGTATTAGTAACTTGTGTAGAAACTACAAAAACAGTAGAAACGCTGCAAAAGCTGCGGCCATCGCAGCATCGGTTTGAAAGCCTGATAAAACAGGCAACCATTGGTGTAGTAATATTAATGGGTGAGGAACTGCGGGTAGAAATGGTGAATGAGATTTATGCAGGGCTTATGGAGCGTACGATTGACGATCTGATAGGTAAACCTCTTTTTGATGTAATACCTGAAGCCAGAGAACATTTTATTGATCTGCTAAATAAGGTTCGGATTCAGGGCGAATCAGTTTATCTGTACGATCACCCGTTTTTTGTATATAAAAACGGGCAAAAAAAAGAAGGGTACCTGCACATCGTTTACCAGCCTTACCGGGAAGTTGATGGTGCTATTACCGGTGTAATGGCTACCTGCCACGATGTTACGCAGCAGGTACTGACACGTAAAAGATTGGAAGAAAGCGAAAGTTACTTTCGGCAGCTAACCGACACTGTACCAGCTATCATCTGGATAACCGGGCCAGATGGATACTGCACGTATTTAAACAAAAACTGGTATGCCTTTACCGGACAAACAAGAGAGGAAGCAGAAGGCTATGGCTGGCTGAATACAACCCACCCCGACGATGCCGAACAGGCAGCCAACGTTTTTCTGGATGCTAACAATCGCAGAGTTCCTTTCAATACTACCTACCGCCTGCGAGATAAAACCGGACAATATCGCTGGGTGATAGATAGTGGTAGCTCGAAGTTTAGTGCTGACGGTGTGTACGAAGGCATGATAGGGACTGTAGTAGATATACATGAGCAAAAGGTGGCCGAAGAAAAAATACGCCAGAGTGAAGCTCGTTTTCGGGATTTGATAGCTGCTGCCCCGGCAGGCATTGGCCTATTTGTAGGCCGGGATCTGATAATTGAAAATCCCAACCAAACTTTCATTGATATTGTAGGGAAAGGCTCCGATATTATTGGTAAACCCCTGCGGGAAGCCATGCCCGAATTGCTAACAGAGGGCCAGCCTTTTCTAAAGATTCTGGATGATGTGTACACTACCCGCAAAATGTTTCAGACCACCGGCTCCATGGTAAAGATTGTACAGAACGGTGTGCTGAACGATAATTACTATAACATAAGCTACACCCCACTGCTAAATGCCGATGGCGATACCTATGCTATTTTAGATATAGCTATTGATGTAACCGGGCAGATACTGGCCCAGCAAAAGCTGGAAGAGTCGGAAGAAAGAACCAGGCTGGCTATAGAAGCTGCCGAACTAGGCACTTACGAACTAAACCTGCTGACAAACGAAATGCTTACCTCCGCCCGGTTCGATGATATTTTTGATGTACATAACACTACCGATCGTGGCCAATTTGTTTTTGCCATTCACCCGGATGATCTGGCCATTCGGGAGCAGGCTCATACAGAATCGTACAAAACCGGCCTACTGGATTATACAGCCCGAATAATAAAGAGAACAGGAAATGTAAACTGGATAAGAGCAAGAGGCCGGGTATATTTTGATGAGAAAAAAACACCTGTACGCCTGCTGGGCGTGGTACAGGATATTACAGAGCAAAAAGAACTGGAGCGGCAAAAAGATAGCTTCCTGGGCATAGCCAGCCACGAACTGAAAACGCCGGTCACCAGTATGAAGGCGTATGCCCAGTTGATGGAGAAAGTTTTTCGGCGCAATGGCGATACTAAAAATGCTGAACTGGTAGCCAAAATGAACTACCAGGCCAACCGACTCAGCAGCCTGATAGCCGACCTGCTGGATGTAACCAAAATAAATAATGGTCGCTTGCAGTTCAACTTTACCACCTTCAACTTCAATGAAATGGTGGAAGACGTAATAGAAGAAACGCAGCGTACTTCGCCCACGCATGAAATAAAGAAGCAGTTCAGCTTTACCGGCCTGGTGTATGGCGACCGAGAAAGAATAGGCCAGGTGGTGGTGAACCTGATTACCAATGCCATTAAATACTCACCCGATACCCGACACATTATTGTGTGCACCGAAAGCAAAAACAACGAAGTACAGCTTAGCGTACAGGATTTTGGTATTGGCATTAGTGCCGATAAAAAGGACAAGGTATTTGAGCAGTTCTACCGGGTAAGTGGCACCCGTGAACACACCTTTCCCGGCCTCGGCCTTGGATTATACATTTCCTCCGAAATCATTAAGCGAATGCATGGCCGCATTTGGGTAAATTCTACAGAGGGCAAGGGGTCTACATTTTATTTTGCGGTGCCGTTGCAGTAGGGATAATGGATAAATAGATAGCGCTGTACCATGAAGTTGAGTTTGTACCGGCCCAGGCACACAGCATCGTACAGTTGACGAGCTACCAGAATGACTGATCTTTTTTTGCCCGGATGCACTACATGATCCAAGTACCACTTCATGCTAAATGTTTTTTCGCTATAGCCCAGCCATTGCGATACGCCATGTACCTGCTCCGTTTCAAAATTTTCCAGGTTGTTTACAAAAAAGAAACGCTTACTACCCAATGTGGCTTTCAAAGAATCTATTTCCTGCTGCTGTTGTGCCTGTGTTACTGCGTAAGTTACAGGTGGGGGCGGCATCAGCGATAAAACATGATTTTTTAAATATTCAAAGCTGAAGATGAGGGAAGCAGTCATGTTGAACTTTGCTGTAAGATATTCAACATATTGATTTATTCAACCTTTTTACCAAGCTGTTTTAAGATCAAAAAAACATAACTACAAAAGGAGCAAAAGACTTATAATAAGTAAAAACTGTAAGGAAAAGGCAGCAGTTTTTGCCTAGAGAAAGTAACACCAACCGCAACAACTAAAAATCGGTGGAGTTGTGTATAAACAAGCCCTGGCCACCTAATTGGTTGAAGCTGAATTCCAGCTTGATGGCGGCATCGTAAATGCTTAGAATATCGATGCCAAAACCACCTGTGTACAGGTAACGATTAGCCAGGCGGCTATTACCAGGGTTTTGATTATAAACGTAGCCTGCATCGGTATATACTTTTGCATAAAAGGTAAACGGAATACGGCTGTAAGCAGGATTCTTAAAAGGTGTTTTTAAATCAAAGTGCAATACTTTTTTGCGAAGCGTTCCCCGCAACATGCCACCCACAGCACCATCAATTACATTCTACTCCAGGCCCCGCATCGTCAGGTCGCCAAAGCCCATCATACGGTTGTTATAGTACGGTTGGTTGAAAGGGAATTTGATGCTTCCTGCTGCCTGAAAAGTAAAGTACAAACTGGAAATCAGTTTCCAGCTTTGCAGGTATTTACCATCAAGCGTAAAAAAGTTTACCCCTTTTCCAAATCGGCCACCTGTACTTACATCAGTATACCAGCCTGTAAGTGGGTACGGAATATAATCTACATTGAAGTACTGAAAACTATAGCGCAGATCAAGGTAATTAATTTGTGTACGGCCTCCGCCGAAATATTCAGGATTGGCTTCTACTACTTCTTTAGCAATGGCATCGCTGCTAAAGCCAATGCCTACATTATGCCGCTCTTTACTACCCTTGCGGTAAGAATATCCAATATTGCCGCCGACATGTGTGTAAGCAAATCCTTCTAGCTTTAAAAGTCGCAGGGTATCGTAGCTGGTTTCGTAGTTTAGCTCCCGGTTGCGGCTATAGCTAAAGCCAAAGTTCAATCCTTGCTGTAGTTTCTTATCTAAGTAGGGCGCATTGTACCCAAAAGAAAGTTCACGGGTATAGCCGCTTACCAGAAAAATATTTAACCGGTCGTTGCGTCCGCTTAAATTGGCCTGGCGTAGCTTAAGGCCATAGTTTACCCGGTTTAGGTCGGCACCATATTGCTTTATCCATTCGTTCCAGTTGCGGGTCACTACTTTAAAGAAAGGAACCGGAAAAAAATACCAACGTTCTTTTACATCTACCTGTACATCTACTTCTTCAGGACTTATGTCAATGGTTTTTATATCAACTGAAACAAACAAAGCCGTATTCATCAATTGCTCTTTGGTTAGCTCCAACCGGTGAAGCAGATCAGCAACGGAATAAGTTTTATCTACCTCAAAAGCAAATTCCCTCTTTACCATGTAATCCTTTGTTCGTTTAGCACCGGTAATCACAACTGCTTTCACCGTACGGTTGTTAGCCGTATCAACGGGCTGTAGGGCAGAATCATGTGGCGCTACAGAAGCATTTTCCTGCAAAGTGCTAATAGTACTATCTTTTTGTGCCCAACAGGTACAGGCACAAAACAGTAATAATACACAAGCAGTGAAAGATTTCATTCAGGAACGTACTTTGGAGTGGCGCTGTACCGGGTTATAAC
>CAXTDG010000024.1:1895-16929 GCA_964242675.1 uncultured Chitinophagaceae bacterium | reverse complement strand
TTACGTAAACCCGGCTGAAACAGAAAAAGTGATTGCCTACATTACTAATCAGCACCAGCATCACCAAAAGGTTTCTTTTCAGGATGAGTACCGGGCATTCCTGAAAAGATATAATGTGGCATACGATGAGCAGTATTTGTGGGATTGAATAATTGCACAACAATAGCAGGATTGTCCTTTTGGCCATTCCGGTTTGTGGGCAATCCATAAACCGGAGCTATTAACTTTTCTACCCCTTTCTTAATCAGCACATAATTTGTAAGTAGGTGAAATTATATCTTCAACCTTCAAAAAACAACAAATTATGCAATGGCTTGGCAGAAGAGAAAGCAGTAATGTAGATGACCGCCGCGGTATTTCCGGTGGTGGTATAGCCGCCGGTGGCGGCGTTATCGGGGTAATTGTGTACCTGTTATATACCTTTTTAGGTGGCGATCCCAATACAGCACCGCCTATGTCGGCACCTACCCAGCAGGCGGCACCGCTGTCGGCAGACGAGCAGGCGAAAGACGATGAACGGGCTAAATTTGTGAAAGTAGTACTGGCCGATACGGAGGATGTATGGGGCCAGGTGCTACCGCAACAGGCAGGTGTACAATATACCGACCCAACATTAGTACTTTTTAGGGATGGAGTTAGCTCAGCTTGCGGCAATGCCTCTTCGGCTTCCGGCCCGTTTTACTGCCCCGGTGATGGCAAGCTGTACATTGATCTTTCCTTTTACCAGGAGATGCAAGACCAGCTACAGGCCCCCGGCGATTTTGCCATGGCGTACGTAATAGCACACGAAGTAGGCCACCATGTGCAGGATTTATTAGGTACCTCCGACAAGGTACAGAGCTTACGGGGCCGACAAAATGAAACAGAAGCCAATCGTACTTCGGTAATGCTGGAACTGCAGGCCGACTTTTATGCCGGCGTATGGGCTCACTACGATCAGAAAATGAAAAATGTGCTGGATGCCGGTGATATAGATGAAGCGCTAAACGCCGCCAACCAGATTGGTGATGATATGCTGCAAAAACACGCCACCGGCCATGTAGTGCCCGATGCTTTTACCCACGGCACATCGGCACAACGGGTGTACTGGTTTAAGAAGGGCTACGAAACCGGTGATCTGAAACAAGGCGATACTTTTAATGATCCATCCTTGCAATAATAAAATCATTGCAATCAGCTACTATTTATAGCCTTTAAAAACAGCAATTCGAATAATGATATAGTACATCATTATAACCAAAGAATACATTGCAATCGGTCCCCTCCCGGATAACTTTGATATGGATAATACGTGAGCCTTTTGCTCCTTTTTATTCATCACAAAACGATTGCTTCCATGCAAAAACTTGTACTTCTTTTAGGAGTAGCTTTTGCCTGCCATATAGGTGTGCAGGCAAGTCCCAAAACGCCACACTTTGGCCGGGACGATGACGATTTTTACTATTATTCCAAAACTATTACCGGCACGGTAAAAGACAGCAAGGGCCAACCGCTTTCCGGCGCTACCGTTGCGGTAAAAGGAGCCACCCAAACCACCATAACAAATGCTACTGGTTCTTTCCAGCTAACGGTGGATGACAATGCTACTACACTGGTGGTTTCGTACGTAGGTTCGGAAACGCAGGAAATAGCCATTGGCAATAGCACTAATGTGCAGGTGCAACTTGCCGCAGCTGATAATATAGTGAGTGATGTAGTAGTGGTAGGCTATGGTACACAGCGGCGGGTAAATGTTACTGGTTCGGTAGCTACGGTAACAGCAGCTACCCTTACGCAACGGCCTGCACCTAATGCAGCCAATTTGCTACAAGGCCGTGTGACTGGCTTACAGGTAACGCAACCTTCCGGCGAACCAGGGCGGGATAATCCCATTTTGCTAATCCGGGGCCGCAGCACTTTTAGTGGCACTTCGCCGCTGGTGTTAATAGATGGTGTTACGGGTTCGCTGAATAACATTTCGCCGGATGATATTGAAAATATATCTGTGCTGAAAGATGCTGCCTCGGCAGCTATTTATGGTTCCCGTTCGGCTAATGGGGTCATCATTGTTACTACTAAAAAAGGCCGGAAGGGGCAAACTACAGTCAGTTACCGGCCCAATGTTTCAACCTACACGCCAACAGCGCTGCCCGACCTGATAACCAATTCGGCGGAGTACATGGAAATGTATAATGCTGCCGCTGCCCGTGGTGGTATTGCCTTCCGCTACTCGCAGGCCGACATTGACAAATATCGTAACAGCAACGGCAATCCGCA
Organism: uncultured Chitinophagaceae bacterium; assembly: GCA_964242675.1. GTDB lineage: Bacteria > Bacteroidota > Bacteroidia > Chitinophagales > Chitinophagaceae > JAZKFT01. The sequence continues at coordinate 14,673 of CAXTDG010000024.1, read as the reverse complement.
GTATCCTAACTTCAATACTATTGATCATTATTTTGCTACATCTACGACTACCAATCACAACCTGTCACTTTCTGGCGGTGGGGATAGAAGCACTTTCAATATTTCGATGAGTTACCTGAACCAGAAAGCCATGCTGCCTGGTTATAGTTTCAAACGCTACAATGGCTTACTAAACTATACCAGCCAGGTAAGCAAAGCCATCACGGTAGGTACTACCATGGTCTTTACCTATAAAGACCGGCAGGAACCGCCTTTTACTTCGGAAAATATGGCGTTGCTGGTGTATGCTTCCGGTCCGCTATACGGACCGTTTTTGCCTGACGGCAGTGGCCGTATTGTTTCGAGAGCGTATGAGCAGGAAGGCCGCAACCGCAACCCGCAGGAAGCATTGGCAATGGGCTGGCAAAACACCAAGGAGTATAACCTGAATGCCCAGGCTTACATTGATATTAAGTTGTTTAAAGGCCTTACCTGGACATCGAAGGCTGCTATTAATTATGTAGATGAATACTACAAAATGTACCAGCATCCGTATAGTGCTTACCTGTTGCAGGAACGGGATGCCACCACCGGCGATTATAAAGCCTCTTCTTTTGGCCCGGATTATTTGGGTGTAACCGACCAGTATTCTAAAACGCTGAACCCAACTATCTACTCTGTTCTAAACTACGAAACCACCATTGCCAGCAACCATAGCATCAAAGCTTTGGTGGGTTATGAGCAGTTGTACAATAAGTTTCAAACCCTGCGGGGCCGCCGGTTCAACGGTGCCTCCACGGCCCTTACCGAGTTGGCAGGATATACCAGTACCGGCGAAGCTATCAATGCTACCTATCCCCGCCTGCCCGGCCTTACTGCTCCTTTCGAATGGGCATTGCAATCTGTTTTTGGCCGTATCAATTATGCTTTCAAAGGCAAGTATTTGCTGGAAGGAAATGCCCGGTATGATGGCACATCCCGGGTATCACCCGGCTTTCGCTGGGGCTGGTTTCCATCGGTATCTGCCGGTTGGTTGGTATCAAAAGAAAGCTTTGTCAGCGACCATTTACGCTGGATAAGTGAGTTGAAATTAAGAGCCTCTTATGGTACATTGGGCAACCAGGATATTGGAAATTATGCCTATCAAAATGTACTAACGGTTAGTGGCATCAGTTATCCTTTTGGCAATACTACCCCGGCACAAGGGGCGGTGCTCAATTCATTCAAAGACCAGAGCATCAAATGGGAGTCAACGCAGAATACTGATTTTGGAATAGACATGGAAATCAAAAGAGGATTGTTTGGATTTACGTTCGACTGGTTTAACCGGAAAAACAGTTCCATACTGTATGCACCACCAGTTCCTGCAAGCCTGGGTCTCACTGCTCCTGTTATCAATAATGGGTCTATTCAAGCCTGGGGTATAGAGTTGGAAATACGGCATCAATACTCTTTTGGCAAATTCAGCTATGGTGTAAATGCCCAGATTTCTACCGCTAAAAACAAGGTGCTGGATATTAAGGTCCCCACCATTGGAAGTTCTATCCGGCAGGTAGGCCTGCCTTTGGATGCACACTATCTATACGTGTGGGATGGCATTTTCCAGGAGTCGGACATTGGCAACCCCAAGGTACCCCGGCATGTGCTGAACCCCAACCCGAAACCCGGCGACCTGAAAATGAAAGACCTGAATGGCGACGGCGTAGTAGATGCAAACGACCGGCAGGTAGTGAAAGGTGCATACCCGGATTATATTTATTCTTTTGGCTTTAATGCGGCCTTCAAAGGCTTTAGCCTGAATGCCTTTTTCCAGGGTGTGGAAGGTTTGAAAAACCGGGTAAACAACTGGGGCGTTGATCCATTTATGCAAGGCACTGCCCCCACTACCAAGTGGCGCAATGCCTGGACCCCGCAGAACCCAACCAACAGCCTGCCCGCCATTTACATTGCGGGTTATACAGGAGTAGCCAACTACGCTGCTTCTACTTATTACCTGATGGATGCTTCTTACCTGCGGCTGAAAAATGTGGTATTGTCTTACACCTTTCCACGGGTTGTGTTCTCTCGTATCAAAGCAAAAGACCTCAGCATTTATGTATCTGCCGACAACCTGATAACCTTTACCAAATACGAAGGCAGCGACCCTGAAAGAAGCAGCACCACAGGCAACTTTGTACAGTATCCCCAGGCCCGCATCCTGAATTTTGGAATGAACATTAAATTTTAAACGCAATGAAAGCACAACATAAAATACTGGCAGGATTTTTTTCCTGCATCACTTTATTCTCCATTTCCTGTAGTAAAGATTTCCTGGATAAAAACCCGCCTGATGCTGTTTCAACCGCCGTTTTCTGGTCGTCGGAAGCCGAAGTGCAAAGTGCTTTGACGGGTGTGTATACCCGCCTGCAGCAAAACTTTTTGGGGTACGAAAGAGTGTACCTCGATGGCCTGGCAGACAATGCCTTTTTATGGGATAATACCAACCAGACCAATTTTGTAAATATGACTACCGGTAGCCTATCGGCTTCACTTTCCGGTGCTTTGGCCAATATGTATAGCACTCCTTACCGGGCCATTACCTCCTGCAATTATTTTCTGGATAATGTAGATAAAGCCCCGGTTACAGATGCTAGAAAGAACGTGTACAAAGCGGAAGTACGCTTTATCCGAGCCCTGGCCTATTTCGACCTGGTGCAGAACTTTGGTGGCGTTGTTATTTATCGGAATTTCTTTACCACAGTTGAATCGGCCAAAATACCAAAGAGCACTAAAGAACAGGTGTATGCCTTTATTGAGGAAGATCTGGACTTTGCCATAGCCAACCTTACCGACGATAAATACAACGGCCACGCTGTAAAAGGCAGCGCCCTGGGCCTGAAAGCAAGAGTGCTGCTTACCGAGCAAAAATGGAACGATGCCCTGCCCCTTTTGCAACAGGTAATGAACAGCGGCAAGTTTGCATTATCCAACAACTACGCAGCCTTGTTTAGAACGGCCGGGCAAACCACCGCAGCGGTAAATGCAGAAATCATGTTTTCGACCCAGTACCTAGCTACTACCAACCCGCAACGTACCAGCCCTGGTGCAGCCGGTATGGACATTGAACTGGGTTGGTATTCACTAATGCAGCCTTACCAGGATCTGGTGAGCGATTATGAAATGACCGATGGAAAACCTATTACTGAATCGCCGCTGTATAATGCCGCAATGCCCTATGCCAACCGAGACCCACGGCTGGACTTATCGATAAAAGTGCCTGGCGAAACCTGGCGCAATGCAGCTGGCGTAGCTTGGACGGGCAGCTACAATTCGTTCACCGGTTTTTTGGTTGAAAAATATGTGGACCTATCCAAAGCACCTTTTACTACTAGTACGGCTACTCAAACTGATCAGGATTTCATTCACCTGCGGTATGCCGATATTTTGCTGATGTATGCCGAAGCTAAAAATGAAGTAAGCGGCCCCGATGCTACTGTGTACACAGCCATTAGCCAGGTACGAGCCAGAACGGGAATTAACATGCCTGCGGTTGATCAGGCGAAGTATAATACGCAGGCTAAACTGCGGGATTATATTCGCCACGAACGCCGGGTAGAATTTGCGTTTGAAGGGCAGCGCTACAATGACCTGAAACGCTGGAATATTGCCCATATCAAACTACCAACGCTACGTACGCCTTCTGGTACACCGCTGGTCTTTAACCTAAATAATTATGTATTGCCATTTCAGCAAAGTGAGTTGGACACTAATCCACTGCTGGTGCAAAACCCGGGGTATTAATTTCTTTATAGATTATAATTTAAAAAGACCTGTTCAAACGAGAACAGGTCTTTTGTTTTAGTATTCCTGGAACGGTTGCTTTCCAGAACTAATACTGTTTGATTAATTTGTGGTGTGGCGAGTAATCTATTGTTTTAAGGATATTATCAAGTTTTGCTTACCTATCTATCGCCCACCACCACATAAGGGCTTGATCCTGGTGAGCCATCGCACAGGCCGTCGGCATCCCAATCGCCACGGGTGCGTTGCCAGCCGGTAGCAGTACATAAAAAGGCCAGATTGCTCCAACGTACCCGGTTGCACTTTGGAAATACGTAATGGTTATAGGCCCCACCGGGTATTTCTATCAACTGCCCTTCGGTACCTTCCGGCAGCCGGAATTCTACCCAGCTATGATCGCTCTGGCAGCGGAATGTTTGCGCAGGGTATTTCTTTTGACTCGAAAAATTGGACTTGATGATGCGATACACCAATTGTTCGCCAGGGAAATCCATCACTACCAGGCCCGTGTTACGCTTGCCCCAACTAGCACCCATGTAGGCGTAGGCTGATCCGTTGATTGCACGGGCTACATCTTTAGGTGTCATACCGGTAGAGCCGGAGAGATAATTTAGTACCCACTTAGGAGAAGTGGCTGCCTTATTAAGAAATTGATTTACCACATTTGTTTTTCCGGGCAATGAGGCTTTGCTTTCACCGAAATCATAATCATTTTCGCCGGGTGTCCAGTACACTCTATACAAATTTTGTATATCAAAGGCATCAGAGCCATCGGCAATTCCCCTTTGCGAGTCAGTGAAACCCGCCGCCAGTACAAATACTTTACCCCGTAAGCTACCTAAGGTTGGGTTCTTGCTGGTGACCTTTGCAAAAACATCGTTGTATTTTTTTGTATAATTATTCCATATTGTCATAAAGTCCTGGCTGCCAGGTTCTGCCTCATGTTCGTCCGTATTTATCCGCATTATAATAGCTTCTTTTGGTTGCTGTAGTAAAAAATCCTTCACCGTATTCATCACATCGTCAAATGTGGTGTTTAGGTAAAAGGCTCCATGATGAATGGTAAGGCCTGTTCCTACCCGGCGGGTACGAATGTCCATAAACCGGATGCCAGCTTCTAACTGCTGTTTGATACTCCATGAATTGGTCTGTACGCCTAGTTGCGGACGGCCTGCCGTAGCACTGTCATGCGTACCGGGTATGGAAATAGATTTCATCAACTGGCTGTCTGGTAAATAAGCCATCCAGTTATTTACTGCATTGTACAGCCACGAGTCGGGGGCACCATGGTTATATGTACCGCCGGGTTTACTGCCTTCATCTATAAACGGAAAGCCAGGAGTAGGTTCTACTACAATAGACGAAGCTTTGTCGTTGAAGTCGTTGCCCACCCAATTTACATCGGTTACATAGGCTCTACTTCCACCAGAAAAACCAGCATTCTCAAACAAGGTAACTTTTAGCCCTGCCGGAATACGGATAGAACTTACCTGGTCATTACTAATACTGCTCATGTCGTAGCGGCCCACGCCCAGTTGCTGGCTTTTGCCCTGGTAACTCATGTCGTTGTAAATAATTACTTCTGCCATAGGATTGTGTTTTTATGAGATTGAAAAAAAGGAAAACAATTGTGGTATGGCCTGCTTGTAATGGCCTGTCTGAAACAGCAAGGAGCAAGTGTATGCCTTGCTAAAAAGCATGCACCAAAAGTGAAAACTGCGACTTCTAAATCCTATTTTTACGTGCAGACAAATGCGGACAGCCTTGCGGACAAAAGCGGGACAAGTGGTAATGAATCTTCTAACAGGCTGAAAATCAGATTCTCAAAAATCAACCCTCCGATCCATTCTTATGTCTTTCTGCCGGATACACTTTAACCGGTTCATTCTTTTTCTCTTCATAACCGGTGTTTTATTGGTGGGCAGATTGCCCTCTTTTGCTCAGCAGCAGGAGATAGCAAGTGCACCTCGTGTTGATCGGCTCAGGATTTTATGGAAATACTGCTCCTATAATTTTATATCGGATAGAGATTCACAAACTGTTAGGGCTTATTTCAACAGCATTGGCCGCCTGGCTGATAGTCTTTCAGATAAGCAACTACAGGCTTATGTACAATATTTCACCCTTTGTTCCCGCATTTTATTTTCACTTGACTACGAAATGCATTTTAAAAAAGGAGATTACCAAACGGTTATAAAAGCCTTTGTAGCAGCAGGCAAGCAGGCCATTCAAAATGGTTATCCCGACATTGTAGCCTCCACTGAGCATTATATTGGGCAAGTATATTTTAGAGTAGGCCTGTATGGGCAGGCATTTGAACACTTGCTAAAGGCCGATATGATGATGCGAAACGAAGGCTATGAGAACATACCAGCCGTTTCGGTTTATCTATACCAACTAGGTCTGGATTACTATCGATTCGAAGATTTTGACAAAGCCCTACCCTGTTTTTTGGAGGCCATCCGGCACCCGGTATACCTGCCCCGCAACGAAATGAATTCGCTGAATGCGATTGGGTTGATCTACGCTAAAAGAAAAGATTATGCCCATGCAATAGATTATTATCAGCAAACGATCAACAGGGCGAAGGTGTATAAAGACACCGCCTTGATAGGAATTGCCTCTGGTAATATGGGTTCCGTTTACCTGGCACAGGGCAACAATACACAGGCCCTGCAGTATTACCAGCAGAACTATGCATTGAATTCGAAAAGAGAAGATGGCCGAAACGATGCAGCCTTATGTGCTTTGTATATGGCTAAAGCATTTGCCCGACTGCACCAGGCAGATAGTGCATTTTCTTACCTAAAAAAGGGCCATGATCTGCAAACAATAATTGATACAACCGAGTGGCTGCATTTTTACAAAACCTACCTGGAAGCCAGCATTGAAGCAAATAAGCAAAAAGGTGACTTGGTGCAGACATTACAGTTAGCAGATAGCTTACTAGATTTCAAGGACAGTGTGAAGGAGCGGCTAAATGCGAAATTTTTGAACCGTGCTGTGCAAAAAACAGAAGCGGAACGTAACCTGGCCGAGCTGCAACTGCTGGAAAGTCGCCGTAAAGTAAGCCAACTAAGATTGTTGCTGGTAATAGGTATGCTTGTAATTACTATCGCTGTTCTTCTCCTCATTTTTAAAAACTACAGGCGGCGAAAAGCCGCACAAGAACTGGTGGCCGAAAAAGAGCGGCAACTGCTACACCTGGAAAAACTACGTACCGAAGAAAGCCTGCAACATGCCAGCGAACAGCTACAAACCTACCTGGCCACCATTCGGGAAAAGAACGAATACATAGAACTGCTGGATACAGAGATGGCTTCGCTGAAAGAAACGGGTGATAAAGAATCGCAAAGCAGCATTATGGATTCGCTGCTATCAAACACCATTCTTACAGATGAGGACTGGCGGCGTTTCAGGGGATTATTTGAGCAGGTATATCCGGGTTTTACCAGCCGCCTGGCCAGCAAATTTGCTAACCTCTCCCCTGCTGAAACCCGGTTGCTCATTCTTAGCCGTCTTGAGCTATCGAGCCGTGAAATGGCCAACATGCTGGGGATATCAGTAGATGCCATTCGAAAATCGAGGTACCGCCTGCGTAAAAAAATAAACTTGGATGAGGACACAGAATTAAGTGCTGTAATAAGAGACTTATAACACTGCTGGTGCTATTTACTTTTCCGTTTCTTATTTTCCCTTACCCACACTATACCCTATAAGCCTAGGCCTATGGCTATATTTTTGTAAGACTCAGCCATTACCTGAATGAGAATATTAATTATCCACTGCACCTACCGCTACAAAGGAGGTGAAGACACCGTTGTAGCAGAAGAAATGAAACTGATGCAGCAATATGGTGCACAAACACAATTGCTGGAGTTTAATAACGACAGCGGCGCCTTAAAAAACCTGCTGCTGCTCCCTTTCAATCCTTTTGCCTACCGTAGAACCCGTGAAGCGATACAGGCGTTTAAACCCGATATTGTACATGTACACAATGTGCATTTTGCCGCTTCGCCATCGGTATTATCGGCAGTAAAAGAGGAAGGGAAACCACTGGTAATGACCTTGCATAATTTCCGACTGCTTTGCCCATCGGCTACGCTTTTTTTTGATGGGAAGCCATTCCTGAAATCCATTCATCAAACCTTTCCTATAGATGCGGCTTTAAAAGGCGTGTATAGAAATTCAAAGCTGCTCACCTTTTGGATAAGCTGCTGTATGCAAGTACACCAGTGGCTAAAAATCTGGAATAAGCCAGATAGATACATTGCCCTAAATGAACATGCCAGGCGGCGTTTCATTGATTCTAAAATGCATTTTGGAGAGCAGAAAATAGTAGTGAAACCTAATTTTTGTGCCCCACCTTCCGTTTCATCTTCTTCTGTTCGAAATGGCTTTTTATACATAGGTAGGCTAACAGAAGAAAAAGGAGTACGGGTATTATTGGAGGCTTTTGCAACGAATGGCCTGCCTTTAAAAATAGCTGGCGATGGCCCGTTGAAAGAAGAAGTAATCGCTTTTTGCGCAGCACATCCCAACGTAATATTTTTAAATTCATTAGATAAAGCGGCAGTTTTTAAAGAACTTAGCACTTGTACGGCACTAGTTTTTCCATCGGTATGGTATGAGGGGATGCCACTGACCATCATTGAGGCATTTGCCTGTGGTACACCGGTGATAGCATCGCAGATAGGTGCTATGGAAACCCTGATTGATAATGGCTATAACGGCTTGCATTTTCAACCAGGCAATGTAGCTGACCTTGCGCAAAAACTACAGGATTGGCAGGCGCTAAGCCCTGAGCAAAAGGCTACTTTTTATACCAATGCAAAAGCTACTTACGAAAACCTATACACACCAGAAAAGAACTGGCAAATGCTGGCCGGGTTATATACAAAACTAACCGGCATACAAGCTGGTAGTACGATTGCAGCCCTATAATCACTTTTAAAATGAACGGCTGTGAAAATAATTACAACAAGTTGGGATGATGGGCATCCACTTGATTTCAGGATAGCCGAACTGCTCCATAAGTATGGACTGCAGGGTACTTTTTATGTGCCGCAGCACAATGGCAGCCAGCAAATGATGAACGATGTACAGATTAGTGAACTATCGAAATCTTTTGAAATTGGCGGCCATACCCTTAACCATGTATGGTTGAATGATGCTCACAAAAAAGACTGGGAACCAGAGATAAAAGGCAGCTACGAATGGCTGAAAAATATTACAGGTATTGGGCCGGCAAGCTTTTGTTTTCCGGGTGGCGTGTACAATACCGCATCGTTGGCAACGGTTTTTAAAAGCGGTTACCAGCTAGCCCGTACTACAGAACTGCTCAGCATCGCCAGCCCTTCTGGCAACCACCTGCTGCCTACCAGCCTGCAGGTGTACGAGCATTCTAATTTTACGTATACAAAGCATCTTGCTAAGCGGGCCAAATGGAGAAGGATGATTGCCAAACTGTTCTTAACCCCAGCTACCAGCCTAGTGAAACTAACGGAACACTACCTGGATAAAATACAGGCTGAAGGCGGTTGCTTCCACCTGTGGGGCCATTCCTGGGAAATAGAACAACAAGGACTATGGAAAAAACTGGAGGATATTTTTAAAGTATTAGCTCAGCGGAAAGATTTTACCTTTTTACAAAACCGGCAGTTATTGAATCAACCGTAATATTCATCTACCAGCCTTTCATCAGCAACTATCAACTTCCAAAAACCAAATGCTTTTGCTGTTGTTACTAGCACCGTAACAAAGTTATTTTAATGAGTATGGAAAAGCTATATACTGCAAAAGCAACTGCTACCGGTGGCCGGGATGGTCGTGTAAAATCAGATAACGGCGCATTGGATTTAGAAGTGAAAGTGCCAAAGGAAATGGGTGGCCCGGCAGGCAATTATCCCAATCCGGAAATGCTGTTTGCAGGTGGCTATGCAGCTTGCTTTGGCAGTGCTTTGGATGGCATTATTCGCAGAGAGAAATTAAAGACCGGCACTACTACCGTAACGGCTGAAGTGAGCATTGGCAAAACGAGCGAAACGGCTTATGGCCTGGCGGTAAAACTGGATGTGAATGTACCCGGTATAGATCAGGCTACTGCAGAAGAACTGGTAAAAAAAGCTCATCAGGTTTGCCCCTATTCCAATGCCACCCGCAACAATATTGAGGTGGAACTGAATGTAAGTACCAACGAATTTTAGAGTAGTTTAAGTCAGTTAATAGTCATCGAAATGTTGAACGTATTCGAAATGTTTGCTGGCAAAAACCGGACAGTAATTACCAGATTTAGATAAACATAAAAAAAGCCACTCCCAAAAGAGCGGCTTTTTTTATATGCACTAAAACGACTATTGCATAGCAGCCATTTTATCTTTCACGTATTTAATTTGTTCCTGCAAATCCTTATTGTCCGGGTTAGCAGCCAGCGCTGCTTCCTTTTTCTGTAGCAGCCAGTTGAAATTTTCATTCACCAAACCTCTAAGCGGATTGTTAGCTCCACCCATCATAGGCCCCATGCGGGTGTTGCTTATTTCCATTGCGGTACCAGCTACTTTTTTAAAGGCAGCTACGTCATTTATATTAGCCAGGTAGTACACAATTGGTTTCAACAAATTGGTTTTCTCAAAAAAGTTTGTACGCTTAAAAGTAGCTACAATACTATCTGCATCAGCAGCCGTTTTTTCGCTATAGGTAATGATGTTCAAGCTGCTTAGCAAGCGGCCTTTTGCGTCTTTACCCAACTGCGGTTGTAAAGTTTTGGCAGCGGCCATATCGTTGCTGGCTATGGCTTCCAGTGCTGCACCAGCTACGGTATAAGAGGAATCGTACACGGCAGATTTGTAGAGTGCTGCATATTTATTTCCATATTTTTTATTCAATAAAATGATGGCAATGGCACGGGTAGGCTGGTTATAATACTTCTGTGCCATATTGTATAAAACAGCTTCTTCAGCAGGTGTTACCAAGTTCAGATTGCGGTTGTAAAAAGCGATTGCACTGCTGCGAATGCCGTGATAATTATCGCTTAAGGCTTTTGCATAAATGGCTTTTTGTGCATCACTGCTATCGTAGTTGTTAGCCAGCCAGTTTAGTACTTCCACTTTATCTACATAGCCATTGGCATGATCGTATTGGGCTACCCACCAGTCTTTTGGCTTTTGGTCGTCTTTGCGCCACAACATATTTTTTTCTACATCCACATTTACAAAAGAAGGCTGGCTACCGCCCGTGTTAAGGTAAAAAGTACTTACCGAATCTGTATTGCTTACCCAAACGATTTCTTTCATTATTTGAGAACTGGCATACACTTCCATATTTAGCGGGAAGGTGAAAAGCTGGCCTGCCTGGTGCTGAACAATGGTTACTTTTTCCTTTTTAGCAGAGTCGCTCCAGTTGTAAGAAATGGTTGCTACCGGATGGCCACTACCATAGTACCATTCGTTGAAAAACCAGTTCAAATCCTTTCCACTTACTTCTTCCAATGCCAGCCGTAGTTGCTGTGCTTCACCGTTTTTAAATTTATTGGTAGTCAGGTAAAGATTCAATCCTTTGAAGAAGGCAGAATCGCCCAGGTAGGTGTGCAGCATGTGCAAAATGCGGCCACCTTTAGTGTAGCTTACGCCATCAAATACATCTTCCTTATCGGAATAATGGAATCGTACCAGGTTACGATCTGCACTCATACGGTTGGCCAGGTAGCCTTGTGATTTGTTGTAGTTTTCGGCATCGCCAAAATCTTTCCCGTACTTATATTGCTGCCATAGCAGTTCGCTATAGTCGGCAAAAGATTCATTTACCGTAATGTTGCTCCAGCTTTCAGCCGTCACCAGGTCGCCAAACCATTGGTGAAACAGTTCGTGGGCTACTACTACTTCCCAGGGGTTGGCATCTGCCAACTCCCGGCTGCTACGGTAGGCACCAGATCCGTGTAAGGTAGCAGTTGTGTTTTCCATGGCTCCGCTTACGTAGTCCCGGCCTACCATTTGGGCATACTTAGCCCAGGGAAATTCCACGCCTAAAATCTTTCCGTAGAAGCCGATCATTTCTGGTGTTAATCCAAAAATTTTGCGGGCAACGGCTGCATATTTCGGTTCTACGTAGTAATCAACCGCTATGTTTTTATACTTGTCTTTTACCACGGCAAAATCGCCCACGCCCATAAAGAAAAGGTAGGTAGAATGTGGCAAATCCATTTTCCAATAATCGGTACGAGTGCCATTTTTATTTACCACACTACTTTTTAGTAAGCCGTTGCTCAGCGTTACGTATTTCGCCGGAACGGTCATGTAAATTTCTTCTGTTGATTTCTGATTGGGCTTATCAATAGTGGGCATCCAAACGCTATTGCCTTCTGTTTCGCCTTGTGTCCATATTTGTATGGGCTTGCTGGTATCCTTACCATCGGGGTTGATGAAGTACAAACCTTTTGCATCCCGAATGGCTGCACTGCCTTTAAAAGTCATTTCGTCGGGCTTGGCTACGTAATCTATAAATACGGTAAAGGTTTCACCGGGCTTGTAGGTTTTATCTAAAGCAATATGCAATTGCAGCGTATCAGGATAAGCAAAGGCCAATGGTTTGAAAACACTACCCTGCACCACCGAAATCTTATTTACTTGCATTCCTTTAGCATCCAGCACCAGGCTATCTTGTGCATAGGCATGTGGCTTTAGTGTTAGCCATGCTTTACCCGGCATCCGGCGTTTGGCATAGTCGAAGCTTACATCCAGCTTGGTATGTACCAGGTCGAACGTTTTGGTGGAAGTAGCCCGGTAGATTTTTTTCCAGGAAGTATCCACATTAGCATTACGCATGCCCGGCTGGGCCGTAAGTACACCAGCAGCTAAAACAAGCAGTGCTGGCAGCATTAATTTTTTCATGTAAGAGAAACAGAAATTGATAAGGGCGGCAAAAGTAAAGCTCCGCCGAAAAGGATAGCGGTTAAATACTGTTGCAATAATGAAAAGATGGATGAGAGGCGAAAAGTAGCGGGCAAAAGGCAACAAGCAAATAA
>CAXTDG010000024.1:0-1885 GCA_964242675.1 uncultured Chitinophagaceae bacterium | reverse complement strand
AAGCCTGCGGACTTATCTGCCGCAGGCTTTGAAAATGTTATACTGATAATTAGGCAGCTGCCTGGGTTTCAGCAATCTTAGCTCTAATTTTTGCTTCAATTTCGTTTGCCAATTCAGGATTGTCTCGCAGCAGGTCTTTCACTGCATCACGGCCCTGGCCTAGTTTACTGGTTTCATAGCTAAACCAGCTTCCGCTTTTGTTTACAATACCCAGCTCAACACCCATGTCAATGATTTCACCAATCTTGCTGATACCTTGTCCAAAAATGATATCGAACTCGGCCTGACGGAAAGGTGGTGCTACCTTGTTCTTTACCACTTTCACTTTTGCACGGTTACCAACGGCTTCATCACCATCTTTAATCTGTGCTACCCGGCGAATATCTAACCGCACAGAAGCATAGAATTTAAGGGCATTACCACCCGTAGTTGTTTCAGGATTACCGAACATAACACCAATCTTTTCACGCAACTGATTGATGAAAATACAAATGGTGTTTGTTTTATTAATAGTGGCCGTCAGCTTACGCAGAGCTTGGCTCATTAAACGGGCTTGCAGACCCATTTTGCTATCACCCATTTCGCCTTCCAGTTCGCCTTTTGGTACCAGTGCCGCAACGGAGTCAATTACTACTACATCCAATGCACCAGAAAGAATCAGACGATCGGCGATTTCCAGTGCTTGCTCACCATAGTCTGGTTGAGAAATCAGAAGGTTATCTATATCTACACCTAGCTTTTGGGCATAGTTGCTATCAAAGGCATGCTCGGCATCAATAATGGCACACATACCGCCTTTCTTTTGTGCTTCGGCTATTACGTGTATAGCAATAGTCGTTTTACCAGAAGATTCCGGTCCGTAAATTTCAATCACACGGCCACGGGGCAGGCCGCCAATACCCAGGGCAACATCCAGCCCTATGGAACCAGTGGAGATCACTTCGATAGCGCCACCGGGTTTTTCATTCATCATCATTACGCTGCCTTTGCCGAAGTCTTTGTCAATCTTGTCAATTGTTAGCTTCAGGGCTTTTAGCTTTTCTGCGTTACTCATGTTTGTATGCTTAGTTAATAGTTAAATAGGTAGGCACTGCTAAAGTAGGTTTTGCAACTCAAAACAGTCTGTAAATATATCCACAAATGTTGACCTGGGCTAAGGTTTTTAGTGGCAAATGCTAAAGGAAATGATAAGGTTTTAACGGTAGCGGCGGCGGATAAATTTCGGTGAACGAGCGGTGTGAATAATACCAACAATACGAATTACATAGCCGTCTACTTTATATAGAATGTAGTAAGGAAAACGCTTCAACTTCACATAACGAAATTGTGGAGTGATACGGTAAAAGCCAAACATGTCGGGGCGAATAAGAATATTGTTGTATTGGCTTTGTAAAGCCGATACAAAGTTATTTTCAAGACCGTTTCGTATTTCTTTATACCACAAAATGATATCATTAACATCTTCTACAGCCACCTCACCAATTAAAAGTTCATATTCATTCATGAACTGGTGTGTTTTGCAGTTTTTTTCCAAATTGCCATAGCCTCTTCCCAAGTGTAACTTTTACTTTTACCAGAAGGGATATGCGCGTACCGTTGTTCCATTTCTGCTGTTAGTTCCGGATCAAAATCATCTACTTCCTCACCTTCAAGACTCGCTTCCAACTCGTCAATAATTCTAAGTTTCTCCTCATTAGGAAGTTTTTTCAATTCTTCAAGATCAATCATAGGAGTATAATTTTAGCCTGTAAATTAAGCATCTTTCTCTACCTGCAAAGACGCTTTTCCCTGTTCCATCAGCCAGTCTTTTCGGCGTAAAATAAAATTGGTTCCCAAGTACAGTTTACGTACTTGTTCGTTTTCCGACAGCTCTTCCGCAGTGCCG
>CAXTDG010000023.1:0-16984 GCA_964242675.1 uncultured Chitinophagaceae bacterium | reverse complement strand
GTATAACACGTTGGATAGCCTGTCCATTTTTACGCCCACCGTGGCTAAAGAAGACCGTAGCCGCATGAACGTAGTGTTTGTAATGAACGACAAACAACAGGAAGAAGCTTTCAATGCCATGTGCAAGCAGGAAGGAATTATTGGTGTGAAAGGCCATCGCAGTGTAGGTGGCTTCCGGGCATCGCTCTACAATGCATTGCCGCTTAGCTATGTGGAAGTGCTGGTAGATTTGATGAAAAATTTTGCAGTGAAACACGGGTAAATAGTTTCGATACAAAAAGCCCTGCTTGCAGTTTATTGCTGAAAGCAGGGCTTTTCATTTTAAGTAATCCAAAAGCATTCATCTCATCCAAACCTTTCTTTTATCTATAATAAAAAGGGAGTAAAAAGTCATTTTTCAACAGCCATTTTCCGCACCGGCAAACCTTACTTTTACACCCTATGCTACTGAGCAATATCCCCGAAACGATGCAACTAACCCGCCAGTACCTGCAGCAACAGCAGGTGGCGGATGAAGTCGCTATTACCGACCTAAAAAATATTCTGCGTTTCCACGAGTACCGCTACTATTCGCAGAACGACCCCTTGATTGGCGATACCGAATACGATACGCTGTATAAGCTGCTGGAAGCCACCGAAAAGGCGCACCCGGACTGGATAACCCCCGACAGCCCTACGCAGCGGGTGGGCGCCAGCCTCAACGCCGCTTTTGAAAAAGTGCAGCACTTAGTGCCCATGCTCAGCCTCGATAATAGCTACAACCCGGATGACCTACGGGATTGGGACCGCCGGGTACGGGAAAACAGCGGCCTGGAGGAACTGGAGTATTGCGTTGAACCAAAGTTCGATGGCGCCAGCATCAGCCTTATTTACGAGAACAATCACCTGCAACGCTGTGCCACCCGTGGCGATGGCACCGTGGGCGAAGACATAACCACCAACGGCAAGCAAATCCGCACTATTCCGCTATCGGCAGGCTTTGGTAGCCGGGGCATACAAGCCATAGAAATACGGGGCGAAGTGCTGATGACTAAGAAAGCCTTTGCTAATTTTAATGAAGGGCTAACATCGCAAAACCTGCCGCCATTGGCCAACCCCCGCAACGCTGCCAGCGGTAGCCTGCGTATGAAAGACCCGAAGGAAGTAGGCCGCCGGGCACTGGAAGCCATTTTGTACCATGTAAGTTATGTGCTGGACAAGGAAGGGGAGAAGCTACCCAACCCGCCCACCACGCACTACAACATGCTGGAAATGCTGCAGGAAATGGGCTTTAAAACGCCGGTGCAAAGCATGAAAGTGCTAAAAGGGGTTGAAGCCGTGGTAGCATACTGCCTGGAGTTTGAAGAAAAGCGGGACAAGCTGCCTTACGAAATTGACGGCATGGTAGTAAAGGTGAACAACCTGGAACTGCAGGAACAGTTAGGCCAAACCACCCACCATCCCCGCTGGGCCATTGCTTACAAGTTTAAACCCCGGCAAGCCACCAGTATTTTGCGAAATGTAGAATTTAACGTGGGCCGTACCGGTAGCGTAACGCCGGTGGCTAAAATAGACCCGGTATTTATTGGTGGCGTAACGGTTAGTTCCATTGCGCTGTTTAATGAAGATGTGATTAGGGAGAAAGACCTGAAGCTAGGCGACCATGTGCTGGTAGAACGGGCTGGCGATGTGATTCCTTACATTGTAAAATCGCTGGCCGATGTGCGTACTGGTGCGGAGCAGCCCATCATTTACCCCCACAATTGCCCGGTGTGCAATAGTGAATTATTTAAGGAAGTGGGCGAAGCCGTTTTGCGCTGTATCAATATCGAGTGCCCGGCGCAGGCGGTGGAGCGCCTCATCCATTTTGTGAGCAAGGATGCCATGGACATTAAAACCTTTGGCGAGCAGCAGGTAAAGAATTTTTATGGGGATGGATTGATAAAAGATGTGCCCGGTATTTATCAACTGGATTTTGAAGCGCTGGGCAAAAAGGAAGGTTACAAGCAAAAGAGCATCGACAACCTGCGGAATGCGATTGAAGCATCTAAAAAACAGCCGCTGCATCGCCTCATTTTTGGATTGGGTATTCGCTATGTAGGCGAAACCACGGCCAAGACCCTGGCCAATGCTGTACACCACCTGCTGGACCTGAAAGCCTTTACGCTGGAGCAGTTGCTGGAACTGGAAGACATAGGCCCGAAGGTGGCCAATAGTGTATTGCAGTTTTTCCAGAATGAGCCAAACCTGCAAATGATTACTGAACTGGAAACGCTGGGCCTCAACCTGACCAACACTAAAAAAGCAGCCGTGGCCGAAGGTGGCCTCAGCGGGCAAACCTTCCTGTTTACCGGCACCCTTAATAAACTAAAGCGTACCGAAGCAGAAGAAAAAGTAGAATCGCTAGGCGGTAAAATACTCGGCGGCGTAAGCAGCAAACTGAACTACCTGGTGGTAGGCGAGGACGCCGGCAGCAAATTGGAAAAAGCCAAGAAGATTAATACGATGAAAGTGATTAGCGAAGATGAGTTTTTGACGTTGGTGGAGAAGAAGGGGTAAACGCTAGACTTCATACCTATTGGCTTGTTCGCATTTTGCGAACTGCGAACAAAATTGTTTCTTTATGCTATGAGAACGCATAATGGCATGAGGCCACAGGATATAGCTATTTTACTGAAAATAATAAGTATTGGAGAAAAAGGATGGCAATACCGTAATTTATCGAACGCACTTTTTATTACTGTTTCTGAGGTATCTAATTCTCTGCAAAGAAGTAATCAGGCAGGTTTAATAAATCTCGATACAAGAAAAATTCATCGACAATCATTTGTAGAATTTTTAATTCATGGATTGCGGTATGTTTTTCCTGCCAACCCAGGTGCCATGGTTACAGGAATTGCCACTGCTCATTCTTATCCTTTTTACAACAATGTTTTTAGTGCCGAAATGGCCTATGCCTGGCCTTATGAAGAGGGGAATATCAGAGGATTACAAATTGAACCATTATACAGTAATGCACCCAAAGCTGCTTTGCAAGACGAGGTACTTTATAAGCTTTTTGCAAGTATTGATATATTAAGAGTAGGAAGGGTTCGAGAAGTAACGCTTGCATCAGAAGAGCTTAAAAAAATCATTCTATGAATAACACAGAGAATATAGCCAGAATAAGAGCAGTATACAATGCTTTAGAAGAACTGGCTTTACAAGTGGTATTTATAGGTGGGGCTACCGTTGCATTGTACGCTGACCGACCAGCAGCCGAAAGCAGGCCAACGGAAGATGTAGATATTGTAGTGGAAATTGCATCTTACAATGACTATACTGCTATTGAAGAAAAGCTAAGACAAAAGGGTTTTGTAAACGATATAGAATCAGGAGTTATTTGTAGATATATAGTAGGTGGAGTAATAGTAGATGTAATGCCGACAAATGAAGAAGTATTGGGTTTTAGTAATCCCTGGTATCTGACCGGTTTTCGAACTGCTTTCTTATTTCCTTTATCCGGTACAAACGGAGTTCTTTTATTTAAGCCTGAATATTTTTTAGCATCTAAACTGGTTGCCTATGATAGTAGAGGCGGCGGAGATGGCCGCTGGAGTTCTGATTTTGAGGATATCGTTTTTGTTTTGAATAACAGAACTACTCTTTGGCAGGAACTAAGACAATCTGAACAACAAGTCGCTTCTTACCTAAAAGACCAGTTTCGTGTGCTGTTACAGAACCCATATGTGGATGAGTGGATTGCCGTTCATTTAGAACAAGCAGAGCAAAAGAGAGTCAGAACTATTTTGGGTGAAATGGAGTTGTTTGTGAAAGAATAAATTGAATTGATATTAAGATGGTCAACTAAACTGAATTTCCAAGAAAACGTCTCGGAAATTGTCGTCTAATGATTTCGTCAACTTTTTTGATGAAATTGCCGATTGGATTTTTTGCAAATTCTTTCTGTACTGGATGTTTCAAAATTCGCAGAAATCACCTGCGAAATCTTGCAATAAAATTATTGCCAATTATCTCCGCAATAATTTTATTGCAATTCATCTCTACCTCATATACTTCGCCGTCTTACTCTCCTTCGATTGCATCACTTCCGCCGGCGTTCCCGCTACTACTATTTTTCCGCCTTCATCCCCAGCGCCGGGGCCAATGTCTATCACCCAATCGCTTTGGGTAACTACATCCATATCGTGTTCTACCACAATCACGGTGTTACCGGCATCCACCAATTTATTCAGTTGGATGATGAGTTTGGCTACATCGGAGGGATGTAGGCCGGTGGTGGGTTCATCCAAAATATAGAGACTATTGCCACGGCCGGGGCGTTGCAGTTCGGTAGCAAGTTTAATACGTTGTGCTTCACCGCCGGATAGCTCGGTGGCAGGCTGGCCCAGTCGCAGGTAGCTCAAGCCTACTTCATGTAGCACTTGCAACGAACGGCTTACGGTGGCATCTTCCTCGAAAAAAGCGATGGCTTCATCCACCGTCATTTTCAATACTTCGGCTATGTTTTTTCCGCTATGCGTTACTTCCAGCGTTTTGGCGTTGTAGCGGGTGCCGCTGCATACCGGGCAGGGCGCATACACGCTGGGCAGGAACAACAATTCCACCATTACAAAGCCTTCGCCTTCGCAATTTTCGCAGCGACCTTTCCCAACGTTGAAAGAGAACCTGCCAGCATCGTACTTGCGTTTCTTCGCCATGGGCGTAGCAGCAAACAGCTTGCGGACTACATCAAACAACCCGGTGTACGTGGCCAGGTTAGAGCGGGGCGTACGGCCAATCGGTTTCTGGTCTACCCGAACCATTCTTTTAATGCCTTCTATACCGGAAACAATCTTTCCGCTGGTGGTGGTGGGTATTTCTGCTTGCAACAGGTCGGCTTCTTCTTCGGCTACCGGTAAGGCATCGCCTAAAAAATCGGCCACTAATTCTACCAGGGCCTGGCTTACCAGCGTGCTTTTGCCCGAACCGGATACACCGGTTACGCTGGTTAAAACGCCTAGCGGAAAAGCTGCATCCAGACCTTGCAAATTATTCCGGGTAATGCCTTTTAACTGCAACCAACCCTGCGGCTGGCGTGGTGTAAATACTTGCTTTTCTGCTTCGGGGAAAAGATATTTGCGGGTGTACGAACTAGCAATTTTTTTCAGGCCTTCCGGCGGACCGCTATATAATACTTCGCCGCCCTTTTCACCGGCATCCGGGCCTACATCTACAATCCAATCGGCACAGCGGATGACATCCATTTCATGCTCTACCACAAACAGCGAATTGCCGGATGCCTTCAATCCATTTAAAGCCCGCAGCAGCGCTTCCGTATCAGCCGGATGCAGGCCAGCCGAAGGTTCGTCCAGCACATACACTACGCCAAAAAGATTGCTACGTACCTGCGTCGCCAATCGCAGCCGCTGCAATTCTCCCGGTGATAAAGTGGGCGTACTTCTTTCCAGCGACAAATAGCCCAAACCCAGGTCCAGCAATACTTGCAGCCTGCCTACTAAATCTGCTGCAATGCGTTGAGCCACCATAGCTTTTTCTTCGTGATGTTCCTTTGTATGCTTTTGTAAGCCTTGTGCATTGCCATCGCTATAAGGCTGAAAAATACCCAGTAATTTTTTCAGCGGCAGGCGAGAAATATCGGCAATATCATATCCTGAAAAAGTAATTGATAAAGACTCTTGTCGCAGCCGTTTGCCTTTACAGGTCGGGCATTCATTGCTGAGCATATATTGTGCTACCCGCTTTTTCATGAGGGCACTTTGCGTATTGGCAAATGTGTGCATCACGTAGCGTTTGGCTCCGGTAAATGTGCCCATATAATCGGGTTGCATTTTCCGTTTAATAGCCTGCTGCACTTGCGCTCTATCATAACCCGGATACACCGGCACCTGTGGTTGTTCATCAGTAAATAAAATCCAGTCCCGGTCTTTTTCCGGCAGGTCTTTCCATGGGATATCTACGTCGTACCCCATCGTGGTAAGAATGTCCCGAAGATTTTGCCCCTGCCAGGCGGTGGGCCAAGCAGCTACCGCCCGTTCCCGAATGGTAAGCGTATCATCCGGGACCATGCTTTTCTCCGTTACCTCATACACCCGGCCCAGGCCATGGCATTGTGGGCAGGCACCTTCCGGCGTATTGGGCGAAAATGATTCTGCATATAAAATGGTTTGTCCGGCTGGATAATCACCAGCCCGGGAATACAGCATCCGCAATAAATTGGATAAGGTAGTAACTGAACCTACGGACGAACGGGTAGAAGTTCCGCCCCGTTGCTGTTGCAGCGCTACGGCAGGTGGCAGGCCTTCAATGGCATCTACTATGGGAACCGGCATCTGGTGAAATAGCCGCCGGGCATACGGCGAAACAGATTCCAGGTAACGACGCTGGGCCTCAGCGTACAAAGTGCCAAATGCCAGCGAGGATTTACCCGAACCAGATACACCGGTAAATACCACCAGCGCATCCCTTGGAATAACGAGGCTTACATTTTTGAGGTTGTTTTCCCTGGCCCCGGTTACGTGTACAAAGCCATCTTTTGTATTTGCATTTTCCTGTTTCTGCGGCATGCAAAGTGGCGTTCAAATGTTATGCCTCAGGATTTTAGAATCAATGGCTAATGCAAAACAAACAGACGACAACCTGAATAGTATCAAATTATTTTTCCACCCAAATAACCGAATTGCCGGTACCGAATTCGTTTTGTTCCCAGTTTTTATTGGTGGGGTCGGGTATCCATTTACCGTCTACTACAAACTTGTATTTGTGCTTGCCCGCCGAAAGATAAACGCTACAGATCCAGTCGTCGCCCTGCTTCTTCATGGCCAGGCTTTTGAGTGCCCAATTATTGAAATCGCCTGCCAGGAAAACGGAGGCAGCTTTTGGCATCCCTTTTAGCCGAAAAGAATAATTAGCGCCAATAATCAGGTAGGAGTTTTTTTCTCCATCCATCGTTGCCGTTAGCGGGTTAGTGGGATCCATTATCCAGGTTCCATCCACAATAAATTTATATTGGTAATCACCCGATCCCAGGGTGTAGGGGAGTTGCCAGCCAGTGGCGGTTTTTTGCATTGCCAGCTCATCTTTTCGCCAGCCATTGAACGAGCCGGAAAGTATTACCTGCCGGGCATTGGTGTAGCCAGATAGCGTAAATACATGTGGCGTACCAAACCGTACAACGGAATTATATCCACCATTGCCGTCGGGTAGCTTTTCGGTTTTTTCTGTAGCCGTGTAATAGGTATTGTCAATAAAGTATTTGTAGGTATGTGTACCATTGGCCAGGTATAGCGGCAGCGTCCAGCCTGTTAGCGTTTTCGTCATCGCTAGCTCACCTTTTCGCCAGTTGTTGAAGCTGCCGGTTACGTAGGCATTTTTTGCTGTGGGTAGCCCTTTGTATTCAAATTGAAAATTGGTTTTGAAGTACACCGAGTTGGTATTTCCACGGCCATCATTTTCCCGCCAGTAGTTGTCGTCATCTATTATCCAGGTCCCATCTGTTATAAACTTGTACCAGTATTTCCCAGGAGATAATTTTACAACAGCAACCCAACCGCTATCGGTTTTTTTCATTTGTAGTTTGTCTGGCAAAAAATCGTTGAAACTCCCAGCCAGCATTACTTTACGGGCATCCAGGTGGTTGCGTAGATAAAAAATAACCTCGCCATTATTTACTGCAAAAGGGGCCTTATTTCTAAACCGGTTGTAGCCATATAATATGCTGTTGCCGGTTGCTGGAAATAATTGTGCGATGGATGGATCTTTACTCGTAAATGCAGCTTTGTCTGCCGGGTTGCTCAGGTTGGTGGAGCCGCTCAAGGGTTTTGCAATCACCAGCTTTTTATCAGTGTTTAGCTTTACCGTCCACCCCAGTGTTTTTAATGAACTGAGGTTGTTGGTTTTAAAGATCGTTTGAAGATTCAGGTCTTTTAAATCGTAGGTAGTAATGAAGTTTTCCAGCTGATTACCGCTTGCCTGTTTGTTTACTTCAACGGTTAATTCATTGTTTTTGAATTCACATTTTCCCGCCCCCGATTGTGCCATGGAAGCCAGGCACACCCATGCAAATAGCAAAGCCAGCCAGCTTCGCAAAATGCCTGTTTGTATGCCATTTTTTACTTCCATAAATACATTTCCCCTTTACTAAAATTGAACCCCACTTTGTGAACCGAAAAGAAGTTGATCCCTAAAATACCATCAATGCAACACACTTCGGAGATGCAGGCATTTTCCAGATTGGTGATGACAAAAGGAAGTGCCGCCAGTGGCTGGCCGCCTACTTTCATATTGCTCAAATTGCCATATAGTGCTTCCACCGTTTTATTGCTGGCACCTATTACTTTAGTACGCCCCGTGATAGTCATGTTTTCAAAAACCTTGTTGGGCAGGCGGCTGTCCAGCACGTTCGATTCTGCCCCGGAATCAAGAAAAAACTTCATCTTTCTTTCGCCCAGTTTAATGCCTGCAATCATTTTGTTGTCAATCATTTCAAAATTGAGCACCGTATATTTTGCAGAGTCCAGCATTTTGTTTTTATAGGTAGCTCTTTCTTGTCTAGTAATCCGGTGCAAATGAATCAAACTTGTTTCATAGTCAATGATCATTTCACAATCCTTAAAAAGCGAGACGCCAATCAGGCCCAGAATTTTGATTCCTTTTCTATCTTCAATATGGCCAAGGCTAATCATATCTGCATCCAGGCTTTTGTAGGAAATATTTCCAAAGCTAAACTTATCAATAGTGGTTTGTACGGCCCCCAGTACGGCACCGGACATGCTGCCTCTTTCACCCGCTTCTGATTGCCGATATTGGCGGAAATAAGTGAGATTCAATACCAGGCCCGGTGCACCGGTATCCAATATAAAGTTGCCGGTAGTGGTATCTGCCGTGGCTTGAATAATAATGAGATTGCCCACCCGGTTAAAAGGAATGACCTGCGTATTGTTTTGTGAGCTATCTGTTTTGGCACCTGCAATGGCAGGTAATGGGGCTTTGGAGATAACAGGTGGATTGGCTACCTGCACTACTACTTGTGCTGTCGCTTGCAGCAGGCAAAAAGTAAATAGTAAAATAAGCAGGCAACGCATAGCGGGCAGTAAGGGAAAGGCTAAAGTTAATAGTTGGTGTGTATTCCAGATTACCGCTCATCCAATTGAGCGTATTTCGCTTTTTGCAAAAAAGGCTTGATGTAGATGGCTTGGTTCATTAGCCTAGTAGCTTGCAAATTTTTGGTAACCAACAAATGGCATACTGCTTGACAACATCGTTCCTAAAAAACAGCCATGAAAAAATTGCTTACTGCTGTATTCTTTTCCGTCGCACTGCTTTCCTGTAACGATACCGATGGCGACGGAAATAAAGACATCAACATTCATATAGACCTGGACTCAACCGGTAAAAAGATTGAAAAGAAGATGGATGAAATTGGCGACAGTGCCACAGCTAAAGCAAAACGCCTGCAAAAAAGAATTGATGATAAAACGAAGAATTCCCCAAAACTGTAAGGCAGCGCAGCAAGATATTTTAGTACCGGTTTTTCAGTAAAAAATGTAATCGGTACAAAAAGGTGACTTTTACTTTGTAACTATTAAAAAGTTACAGAAAATAAGTTACAAAATAGTTTCAAATTAATCTCAAGCGACCTGCCGGCAAGAAATCCTAGAGCCAGTTTTTATTGAAAATAAAAAAGTGTGATTGGTCCCTAATTTTTGGTGGCACAACCTTTGCCCATCTGCTTGCAACCTAATCTATCACATCATGGAAAAAAGAATTTTTGGAATCATCCTTACCGTTTTAGGAATTGCCGGACTTATCTATGCCGCCACCGCTATTATGAAAAGCAGCGGTACCGCTAGCATTAAGTCTATTGCGGTGTATGGTGTCTTGGGGCTGGTGTTTTTCTTTGCAGGCATTGGCCTTATCCGCAGCACAAAGGATACGGCAGCTTAATAAAACAAAAGCAGCAATTACTTTTTAAAAAGGCTCTCATACCTGTATGAAGAGCCTTTTGCTTGCCTGTCTTTGCCTGTTTGCCAGCAGGTGCCTATCGCAAACTTATCTGGAACCAATGCTAGGATACGGAATTGACATTCATAACAGCGGTTTCAGGCAAATTAATATCGGTGTTCAGCTAAGCCACAAAGGCGATGAGCCAAACGAATTTGTCGTACAGTTGAAAGGTAGTTTGCCGCTTGCAACAACATCTTTTGATTCGGCTTTTAGCCCCAATCCGGCCGTTCCCCTATACGCTGCTGCCCAAAAGAAAATTTCACCTGCTGCTGTATCTGCCGCAGTGGGTTGGCGCCTTCGGTTGGCCGGTGCCAAAACCAATGATATACTGACCATCATCCCAATGCTGGGGCTGAGGTATGAACGTACTGGCGTGGCTTACAGTTACGATAAACGCAACTATACCGTACTAAACCCCGATAAAACCCAGCAGCGGTTCGGCTTTTTTGGAAGTTTTTCGGTTGAGTATATGCATCTTTTGAAAAAGGGTAGGCTATTTACGCAACTTACCCTGGCAACGCCAGCCGTTGGCAAAAAAGATAATTTTCCTTATTCATTTCGCTTAATGATTCCATTATCTCTCAATGTTGGCTACTCATTTACCTTAAAAACCGGCAAGCATGAAAAAGCTAAAAACTGATACCCTTCACATCTGTTTTGTACTGGCGGCTGCTATTTGTTTGATAGGCTGTACAAAAAATGACAGTAAGTTTTATAAAGATGGGGAAGAAGATGGCCTGGTAATTTTTTCGAACACCGGTAACAATGTAATGACTTGCTATATAAATGGCGAACCCTGGCATACCATTCCAAGAATTACTACTACCACCTTCTTCAGTTCCAGTACCAGCTATGAGGTGTCTTTTTATAGAACGCCAATCAACAATACATCGGAGTCGGTACAAATTAGCTGGCAGGGTAACTATCAAAACAATAATAATAATCCGTATAGCTACGTTGGTTTGCGGCTTCTTATTCCACGTAATTCTTTTGTACGCTACTTGTCAGGCTTGCAAGGTCAACGCATCCGTATCGATTCGAGTGCGGGTAATTATTTCACAGCAACTATTGGGCAGGCAGCTATTGATAATAAAAAAGCCAATGGCAATATTTACTTCCATACCATTCAGATAGATTCTGTTGCTACAGGTATTTACACTGGTAAAATGTCGGGGATATTTGAAGCAAATTTTGGATCAGGCACCATTACAAAAGGAAGGTTCGACCATGTACTTACCCAAGAGCAAATCCGGTAGGGGTGAGGTCTACTTCAAAATAAGATTAGCAAACAATCCAAACGAACGATCTATCTTAAAAGCTGTTTCTTTGTTTAAGGCTGATACCGGTTTTGTCTGCACAAATGGCAAAATGCGGCGCATTTTATGCCTGTACTTTAAATAAAGAATAGCATGAATAGTGGGTATGAGATTGTTACCAGGATTTTGTTTGTCATTTACATTGTTTCACTGCTATTTCTTTTCTGCTATGGCTTTATTCAAATTCACCTGGTGTACAAATACCTGCGGCAAAAGCGCAAAGCTATTCTGCCTAATGACCACCACCTTCAACATTTTCCTTTTGTAACGGTGCAACTACCCGTGTATAACGAAAGCCTGGTAATAGAAAGACTGATCGACGCCGTTACGCTTTTTGACTACCCTTTAGACAAGTTTGAAATTCAGGTACTCGATGATTCAACAGATGAAACCAAAGAAATCATAGCTCAAAAAGTAGCCTATTATCAAGCCAGGGGCTGGCAGATTGAACACATCCACCGGGTAAAGCGAACGGGCTACAAAGCCGGGGCTTTGCAGGAAGGCCTACAAACCGCCAGGGGAGAATTCATTGCTTTGTTTGATGCAGATTTTGTACCGCCACCTGATTTTTTGCAACGCACTTTGCCTGCATTTACCAGCCCCAAAATTGGGATGGTACAAACCCGTTGGGAGCATTTGAATAAAAACTATTCGCTGCTGACTCATTTTCAGGCTTTTCTGCTGGATGCCCATTTTTCTATTGAACAAGCGGGCCGGAACAGTGCTGGCTATTTCATCAACTTTTCCGGTACGGGCGGCATTTGGCGCAAAGAATGTATGCTGGATGCCGGTGGCTGGGAAGCCGATACCCTGACCGAAGATTTTGATATTAGCTACCGGGCACAGCTAAAAGGCTGGCAATTTACCTACCTGGAAAATATTGGCGTGCCTGCCGAACTACCACCGGTAATGAGTGCATTAAAAACGCAGCAATTCCGCTGGATAAAAGGTAATGCAGAAACGGCCCGCAAACATGTAGGCAAAGTGCTTCGGTCCAACCTGCCGCTGTCTAAAAAAATACATGCGTTTTTTCATCTTACGGTTAGCACCGTATTCATCTGTGTATTTCTGTCGTCTTTTCTCAGCGTTCCCCTGTTGTTTTTGAAAACGCATGTACCGCAGCTAGCCACCTGGTTTACCTATGCGTCTATCTCCCTCATCAGCCTTATTTGTTTAGGTATTTTTCACTACGTGGCTACGGTTCGTACGGGCTTTATCAAGAAAGATAGCAAGGCTTATTTCTTTAAAACATTTCCCCTATATCTCACTTTTTCTATGGGCATTTCGCTCAACAACGCACTGGCAGTTGCGGAAGGTTTACTGGGTATTAAATCCAGCTTTATTCGTACGCCTAAATTCAATGTATCGGATGTTAGAAAAACGGCTGCTGTAAACGGCGGACCTAAAAAGAAAAACCGCCTGCTGCCCATTGAAATGGGGCTGACTGCTTATTATTTGCTAGTGGGCACTGCACTGGCTTTTTATTGCCACGATTTTAGTATGTGGCCCTACCACTTAATGCTGGCTTTTGGCTTTGGGATGATTTGTTTTTACACGTTTCAAGAGCAGCAAATGATGAAGGAAATAGTTAGCGAAAAGGAAGGTGTTTTAATGGCGGCGTAACCAGCTAATACATTGATTAAAACATCGCTTTCGCTAATTGTTCTCTCAGTTCCGTTACCTCAACTGCATTGCTATTGCTGAGCACAATGATGGTTTTATTATCATCTATAAAATGATACCAGGCGGCGTTGTTTCCGCCAATGCTTCCCCGGCGATCCATCACTTTTGTTTTCATTTTTCCAAAGGTTTGTTCATTTACCCAAAAGCTATACGCTACACCCCATAATTGTGGATAGGAAGTAGTCATTAGATCCATTGTTTTCTTCTGTAAAAGTTTGTTGGCAAATAGTGCCTGATCGAATTTTAATAGATCGGAAATGGTGGCGTACATAGCGCCACTGCTGTAAAAATTTTCAATCCAATACGGGTCATCATTATGAAATGTGCCACTACTGTCTTTTAAATAACTGCTTATCAAATTAGGCACAATATCACCATTGTGCAGGTAGCCGGATTGGCTCATGTGCAGTGGCTTTAGAATAGCCTCCTGCAACACTTTTTCGTAAGGTTTGCCCATAATTTTTTCAATGATTTTTCCCAGGATAATGTACTCTGCATTTTTATAATCCATGCGGGTGCCGGGTTTGCTCACCAAAGGGCCACTGCAATACTTTTTAATGATGGTATCTGTGGGCATTTGCAACGCATACATTTCTTCGCTACGCTGATCGATATTTTGAATACCACTGCTGTAGGTAAGCAATTGGTGGATGGTGACGCTATCCCTTGCCGGGCCGTTATATTCGGGATAATAAGTACCGATGGTTTTGCTCAAATCAATCTTGCCCTGCTCCATTAATTGCAGGATGATAGTTGCTGTAAATGTTTTAGTAACAGATGCAATCCGAAACACTGAACGATCCGTGATGGGTATATTGAATGAACGATTGGCGAAGCCGCTATAATGCTGGTAAATAACAGTGCCTTTGTCGGCAATTATTACTGCTCCACTAAAGCCTTTTGCGGTGTACGTTTTTAAGATGGAATCGAACCTATTTTTGCCCGCTATTGGTTTGCTGAGTAATTGCAATGAAAGCAATAAAAAAGCTATGGTGATATTCGTTTTCATGGACATGTTTTATCGAGGTTTTGAACTAATAATCTGGATGTAGATGCTGTATTAATCGCCTGACTTTTCTTTAATTCTTTCATCGCTATTGCTGTTACGTTGGCGGATGGCTTTTACGCCCGTTCCACCAAAGGTCAGGCTAAAGCTGAGGCGTACGCCCTGGCCTTCCCAACGGCGGTAAATGCTGCCTTGCACATTGGCAAAATCAACCGTTTGTGCCCAGGCCTGCGTACGAAACACATCATGATAATGCAGGCGAAGCGTAGCCCGATTTTGCAGCAGCTTTTTTTGAATGCCCAGGCTTAAGCTACCCAAATATTTTCCTTTGTACATGCCTTGCTGGCCGGGCAAAAATCCCCAGTATTCCGTCGTCGTTTGCCAGCCTTTACCAAGGGTAAATGTTTGCTCGTTGTATAGGTTTAGTCCCATGCTTCCTGCATCCAGCAAACCTTGTGGTAACGGGGCTTTGTAGTGATTGTAAAACAGTGTTGTATTCGTGTACATTTCCCACCATTTGGTTGGGCTGTACGGTATGCTCAGGCTTAGGTAAACATTGTTTTGTGTACCCACATTTTGCGGAAGTGTGTACCAGGTATTGCCTTGGGCATAGGTTCCTGTTTCGCTTACTTTAGTAGTTCGGCTGTAGCCCAGCGTGGCGCTCATGGCATAGTGGTGCACAAAACTTAGTTCCAGGTTGTGGGTAAACGCAGGTTGCAGTGCAGGGTTGCCCGTTTCGTAAGTGTATTGATCTATTTGTTTTTGATAAGGATTCAAATCCTGGTAGGCAGGGCGACCAATGCGACGGCTGTACGCCAGCTTTATTTGCTGGGCACCATCCTTCCAGTTGTAAGAAAGATAGGCAGTTGGGAAAAGGCTGAAATAAGTTGTATCGGGCTGATGAATGCTGGTGCCTTTTAAGCTGTTGGACTGGCCTTTTACATTTGTGTATTCTGCCCGCAGCCCGGCTTTATATTGCCAGTGTTTGTAGCCGCCCTGAAAAGAACCATAAGCAGCTAACACCTCTTCGTTATATAAAAAGCGATTGCTTAATCCTGTATCTCTTTTCCAGGTTCCAGCCAGTAATTGTGTTGCATCAAAATCATTATCCGTTCTGGCGAAGGTGGCTTTTGCGCCTCCTTCTACTTGAGCACTCCATCTTTTAATGGGGTGATAATAATCTCCCTTCAGGCTGTAAATATGAATAGCATTTAGGAGCGAGTTGTTGATCGATTGGCTGTTAAGCAAACCACCATTGGCAGCATATAAACTATTGCTCACCGGGCTGGAGTGATCAGCACCAAACCAGGTATAGTCTGCATCCACATTCAGGGTATTGCCGCTGGTATCTTCCAACCGATAATTCAAATTCAGATTTTGTCGCAGGCTACGCATTTGATAGTCGCTGATGGTTTGCAGCGTAGAATCAACTTTGCTATTACCAATGGTAGTGGTGCCTGGTGTAAATTCCGTAGCATTGATTTGGTTGCGGGTATACAGCAAGCCAATAATTGACTGCTTGGATATATTGAAATCCGCACCGGCTCTTGCATTTTGCGTAGTGTACCGATCCTGCTCTACCTGGCGGGTGATGAAATTATTTTCAGTAGCGACCTGCATAATGGTGCGGGTATTCAATACCTGCACATGCTGAAAGCTGTTGCTGATACTGTAGTTGCCAAACAGGTTCAGGTTTTTGCTCCGGTGGTTGAGGCTAAGGCCACCATTGGCCCGGTAGTGATAATTTTGAGTATAAGCACCGTTGACCGTTCCGTTGGTGCCTAATGCTTTATTCTTTTTCAGGCGGATGTTGATGATGCCTGCATTGCCTGCCGCATCGTATTTGGCGGATGGATTGGTAATCAACTCAATTTTATCAACTGTTTCGGCCGGAAGCGATTTTAAGTAAGCCGCCAGATCCTGCCCGGTGAGTTGTGTGGGCCTACCATCTACATATACATTTAGGCCTTGCTTGCCATTCATTACCAGTTCATCCTGACCGGTTACGCTGATGCCAGGGCTTTTTTGCAGCACTTCAAATACATTGCGGCCCTGTGATAAACTGTTGGCTGCTACGTTAATAACCGTCTTATCTAACTGGTGCTGTACCAGTGGCGTTTTGCCTGTTACAATTACTTCCTGGTTGCTGCCGGTCAGCGTATCCCTTTTGGTGAGTAAAGAATCTTTTTGGGCGAAGGCAGTTAGGCTGATACAAGTTAGTAGAAGGATAAAAAATGGTTTCATGGAGGCGGCGTTTAATTGCTGGTGCAAAATGCCGCCGTTATTTGCGGTTGCCGCCTCAGATCATATTATGAGCCGAGGGAAACAGGTATCAAATAATGATGGGTTGATAATGAATTAGTTAGGCAATTTGCAAACGATGATTTGAGACGGAAGAAAGTGAAACCGGTCGGTACCGAAGGTCAGACCGGTTGGTAGAACCGGATGAATAACGCTACGGAATGCCCTGTTGCACAGAGAAGCGTAAGGGATAGAAGTGGAAATCCTTTTTGCCGGTTTTCGCAAAAAGATTGGAGCGGATAGCCCGACCCCTTGCGTAGCTTGGGGATACGCCCTCATTGTATTAGCCTTCTTTCAGGAAATCCTGTGGGGTTTTACCGGTGGCTTTTTTAAAGGCCCGGTTGAAGGTGGCCTTGCTGTTGAAGCCGCAATCGTAGGCTATGCTAGTGAGGGTTTGCTGTAGGTGTCGGCCATCCTTTAGCTGGGTAATAACAGCCTGCACCCGATAATAATTGATAAAGTCATTGAAGTTCATAGCGAAGCCTCGGTTCACCATTTTGCTGAGCAAAGAAGGATTGGTTTGTAGCTGCTGTGCCAGTTCGGTTAGGCTGAGTTCCGGGTTTTCATATGCCTTGCCCCCTACTACGGCCTGCTGTATTTTCTCTTTCCAGCTTTGTAGTTGGGCATCTGTTTCGGTGGAGGCAGCGGGTTCTTCAAGCTCTATGTAGATGGCTTCTTCAACGGGGCTTTTGGG